>CASECL010000082.1 GCA_949286445.1 uncultured bacterium
ACCATATTACGCACTGCAATACCGGCAAGACCGATGATAAACAAAATCCCCAGCACCGCTGCTGATTTTGCCAGCAGACGATAACGCTTGACTTTCAAATCCCGCGGAGGCAGATTCCAGCTGTCCAGCCGATCAGGAATGTAACTTCTTTTGTCCTTTACCTTCAGTGCAGCAAGCACCATGGAGATATCCGGAGGAACAAATTCAACCCCCGGCAGTTTTTCGTGAATAAACTCTTTCAAGCCGGCATTTGCTCCGGTTTCCGGCATTTCACCGATAATCAACTCGCCGTTTTTCCAGCAAAACCCCGGTTCTGTCTCCGGCAGAAAAACCGGATCATCCCAGGTAATTTCCGGTAATACCAACACCGGATGAATAATTTCATCCAGCAAGATATGCCTGCTGCGGAAAAACTCAATCAACTTTGCCGCCTCGCCCCGGTCATAAACATGAACCCGGGCGGAAAATCCGCCGTCCTTCTCCGGGATTAAACTGTAATCAATCCCCATATCCGACGGCATTTTCAAGACGAAATCCGGCACTTTAAATTCGATTGCCTCCCGCAGCTGGGATGACTTCATCATTGGCAATGTACACTCGAAAACCACACTGGATTCAAAAGTTGTCAATACCGTCATGCGGCATTCACGGGGCAAATCCAGTTCATTAAGCACCCGGGAGAACGCTTCTTCAAAATTTTCCCCGTCCTCGAAACCGGATGCCTTCCGGCGGCAAACAGCAAGATCAGCTCCGCTTTTAAAATGAATTCCGCGAACCTCACGTCCGGAGCGGTTAATGCTGAAAACAGCCAGATTTTTATTGCTGAATTTAAACGTCATAGAATTATTCTCCACGTCCTGCCGCACTCATTCCCCCTGAATTACCCTGCCGTCTGGAAAATGAACGCCGGGATGAAAAATCACGATTCCCTCCCGGCATGGAGAAATTACCGTCCCTCCGCCCTGATGATGTCATTCTCCGGCTGCCGGTTCCGGATGGAGCAGAAGTACTTGATGAAGCACTTGCCCCCGTACTTGAATTTGTACTTGATGATGCAGCATTATCATCAACCGGCAGTGTTGAAGTCGGAGTCACCAATTCCGTTGAAATATTCCCTTTTTTGACCAGTTCAATAAACATTCTTCTGGCCAGTGCCGGTTCTTTGACTCTGGCAGCCAACAATTTTTCGTAATCTTCCGGAAACTTTCTTTTTATTTCCCGGTCGATTCTCTCCATGGTAACCCGGATAACATCACGCTCGGATATAGTATTGTATTTCAAATCTTTTATGGTTGCTTCATGAGGTACTTTGCGTCCGTACTTTCTGCACATAGCCAGAAAGGCGTCCCAACCCGTTTGGGGGTCTGAAGCCAGCATGAGTTCCACATCGGCCCATTCATCAGGGGATTTTGATCTGAGGTAATTTACTATTCTTTGCAAACAGAGGGCAATATCTGATTCACTTACCGCTCTGCTCTCATTTTTTTCTGAAGCAGAACTGTTTTTTCCGGAACTTCTCTCCTCACTCCCCGGTCTTTCCCCTCTTTGCGGCATGGAAAATCCGGCTTTTTCCATTAAAGAGCGCATTTTTTCCATCGCGCCCCGCGGATCGCTGGAACGGAGTTTTTCAATTTCCTCAAACTCAGCGGGATACTGTTCCCGCACGCTCTGCATCATGTGCATAAAGTTCTCTCTTCTCCCCCCGGGCTGCGGGCGGTCTCCGTCAACACCTCCGGAAGGCGGTTGCGGCGGCACATTCCCTACGGCCGGACCGGCGGCGGGAGTTTCATCAGCGGCAAATAAAGAAATGGAAACAGACGATAATATCAGCCAAAGAAATTTTTTCATGCACCTATCTCCTTAAACATATTCTCTCCATTATAACGATTGGATTTTATCTTTATTGCCATGCCGAAGGATTTTTAAAAGGAAAAATCATTTTTTTTGGTAAACATCCACCCTTTCGCCCGGCTTTACATATCCCAGCTGCGCCTGATTGAATACTATCTGAGTCCGCCAGCCGCTGCCGTACAGATTCAATGTTTCCACATAGTACAGGCCATCCTGCTGTTTATAAGACTCAACTTCCAGCGTACGCAATGGAACATCTCCGGAGGCAGAGAAAAACTCCGCTTTCAAGGTGGAAAAATAGTCCCGTGCAATCCATACTCTGACTTTGCCGCCTCCGGCTTTTTCCGGGATTTCCAACTCAAAAACCCGGCATTTCACCAGCTTGAACGTCTCATCCGGCAACTCCTTTTTTACCGGATAATAAAGAAAACTCATCGTCAGATCAGATGGTGATATGCCAAATCTGGACATAATGGAATTTTTACCGTATCCACCTTCTTTACCCGGAGACACTGTGCCGATTGCATTATTGAAATTCTGTCCGATCAGGTAAGATTCATTGCCCAGCACAATTTGTCCAATCATCCGTTCACGCTGAAGATTGATGCCGAAATATATATCAGCACTTTCCATTTCTCCGCCGCGTCTCTTATGTCTGGCAACACCGGAAAACTTACCCCAGGTTTCCCCTCCCCCGGGACGGCGGGCCCGCTCGATAAATTTTTCCTGCGGCAGCACCTCTGTTTCCGCACTGCAAACCGTCATCGGAAATGCCGTTGCGCAAACAACGGAGACCGCGGCAAAAAAATGTATGACTTTCTTCATTTCTTCTCCGGTTTTTTATTGAAATTCAACGCCAGATCTACCACTTCCTCCACCCGGGAAACAAAAATCAGCTGCAGATTTTTCTTTACTTCGTCAGGTAATTCAGTTGCATCCTTGGCATTTTCCTTCGGCAGTATCACCCTTTTCATGCCTGCCCGGAAAGCGGCGATTACTTTTTCCCGCACCCCGCCGATGGCGGTCACTTTGCCATGCAAAGTTATCTCTCCTGTCATTGCCAGACGGTTGTCCACTTTCCGGCTGCTTAACAATGATACCAGTGCCGTGGTCATGGTCACTCCGGCGGAAGGTCCGTCCTTGGGGGTGGCACCATCCGGCACATGAATATGAATGTCATTCTTTTCCAGCAGTTTCAAATCTATTTTGAACTTATCTGCATGCGAACGGACAAAGGTGTAAGCCGCCGCCGCGCTTTCCTGCATAACTTTGCCCAGAGAACCGGTCAACTTCAATTCGCCTTTGCCTCCCGGTATCATTTCGGCTTCCACCGGCAGGATAACGCCTCCCACACTGGTCCATGCCATACCCATGACGCAACCGATTTCCGGACGGCGTTCTGCTTCATCCTGCAGGTATTTACGTATACCAAGAAGTTCTCTTACTTTCTCACCATTCACGGTCAGTGGTTCGTTATCACTGATTTCACCTGCGACCATTTTTCTTGCCAGTTTACGGCACACCCGGGCAATGGTGCGCTCCAGCTGACGGACACCGGCCTCACGGGTGTAATAATCAATGATTTCATTGATTGCACTTACATTAATCCGGATTTTTCTGTTTTCGAGTCCATTGTCCTTCAACTGCCTCGGCACCAGATATTTTTTGGCAATTTCCCGTTTTTCCAAACTGGTATAGCCGGGAATCCGGATTATCTCCATACGGTCTATCAAAGCATCCGGTATGCTGTCCATTGTGTTTGCTGTGGCTATGAAGAAAACTTTGCTCAAATCATAATCCAGTTCCAGATAATGATCATTAAAAGACTTATTCTGAGCCGGATCAAGCACTTCCAGCAGTGCCGACGCCGGATCGCCGCGGAAATCGCTGGCCAGCTTATCAATCTCGTCCAGCATGAAAACCGGATTATTGGTGCCGGCCTTTTTAATATTCTGAATTATTCTGCCGGGCATCGCTCCCACATAGGTGCGGCGGTGCCCGCGTATTTCCGCCTCATCCCGCATGCCGCCAAGGGAAAAACGGACAAATTTTCTTCCCATGGAGCGGGCGATTGACTGTCCAAGAGAGGTCTTTCCCACTCCCGGGGGGCCGACCAGACACAGTATCGGGGCTTTTGCGGTCTCGTCGCCTTTCCGCAGTTCGAGTACGGCAAGAAACTCCAATATCCGGTCCTTTACATCACGGAGTCCATAATGGTCTGCGTCCAATATTTTCGCAGCAGACACCACATCAAGTTTATCTTCTGAATATATCCGCCAGGGCATATCCAGAAGCCAGCTTACATAAGTATATGATATATGATACTCCGGAGCATTCTGGGGGATCACCTCCAGCCGGGAAAGTTCACGTTTAACCACCTCGGCAACCTTTTCCGGCAGATCGCTTTTTGCCATTTTTTCTTCCAGCTCTATTATGTCCGGATTGCGGCTGTCTTCTTTTAACTCCTGCTGAATAGCGCGGAGTTGTTCGCGGAGGTAGAACTCCCGCTGGGATTGGCTCATTGCCTCATGAACTTCACTCTGTATTTTCATACTTAAATCGGCAACTTCGCTCTCCCGCTGAAGCAGTATGCAAAGTGTTTTCAAACGGTCATTAACCGAAGTCTGAGCCAGCATGAGAATTTTTTCCCACACCGTGAAATTCAAAGAATCCGCCAGCAAATCTGCCAGGTGCGCGGAATTTTCGCTGTTTGCCACCCCCAGCCGGAGTTCCTCCGGCGGTGCGGACACCAATGAGAGCCGCTGAAAAAGATTTTCCACTACTTTCTTCAATGCCTCTCCCTCAAACTTATCATCGGGAGACTGAACCGCCGGATATTCCGGCACGTTTTCATAGTGGACATACCTTACCTGTTTTACCACACCGCTGTCAAGGTATTTGATCCTTTTAAGCCCCCGGACCAGCAGCCGGGTTCCGCCGTCGGGAAAATTCAAGGTTTTGATTACCCTGGCCAGTACTCCCACGGCGGAATAAGTTCTATCCTCAAGAGTAAAAGTGGCAAAATCCTCCGGTTTTTCCAGCTGTTTCCGGTCTTCCTCCCCGGGAAGCTCAGGGAATATCGCCACCTGGCGATCAGCGGAATTAGCCTGACGCAACGTGGCAAGATTAAGCTCTCCGTC
>CASECL010000083.1 GCA_949286445.1 uncultured bacterium
ACCTTAAATTTCTGAACTATTTTTCAGCCATTCTGCTCCCCTGCAGGGATTGGGGTTTGCAATATTGCCTCTGCGGATAAAAATACTGCCGGGAAAAATAAATTTGCGGACGGAAAACAACACTGGTTTTCCGCCCGCAATCATAAATTCCGCAAAACGGTAAAGAAAACAGTTTATGCCGGAAATAACTGCTCTGATTTCCAATTTTTCACGCGGCAAAGTCAATACCCTTTTTGACCATGCCGGGCTGATATATATCAGAGCCGGATTGCCGCCTCTTTTTCATTGAGATAGTTGATCGCCGCGGCCGGACCGGCGTAGTAACCGATATCGCGCCGGAGTTCACTGGGAACAATTTCACAGCATTCGACATTTTCCTTCCAGGCAAATTGCGGCAGATATTTTTTGATCGGATCAACGTAGAGATCGCCCACTGCCCAGGCCAAGGTGCCGAGAATCAGACGCTGGGGATTGAAAATATTGAGCAGCATGCCGAATGCCTGGGCATTACGCAAACTCATTTCATCCCAGATTTTCAGCGCGTACGGGTCATTGATTCTGACCGCTTTTTCCAACGCCACCATATCGATGTCTTCGAGTTTGCCGCCGGCAAATTTGACAATCGGGTGATCCGGCTGGTCTTTCAGCTCCTCCTGCAAACGCATGGCGATCGCCCGTCCTCCGGCGTAGGCTTCATAACAGCCTTTCATGCCGCAGTTGCACTGACGGCCGTTAAGCTCAACCACGGTGTGTCCGATTTCTCCGGCGTTGAAAAGTTTGCCGCGGACCAGTTTGCCCGCTGCCACAATGCCGCCTCCGATGCCGGTGCTCATGGTAAGATAAATAAAGTCGGTACAGCCTCTCCCCGCTCCGAAAAACCATTCCGCCAGAGCTCCGCAGTTGGCGTCATTTTCAAAGTGTCCATCAATGCCCAGATTATCCATCAGGTATTTTTTTATCGGCACATTGCGCCATTTTTTATTGTTGGTAGGCGCAGTGAGAATACCATTTACCGCATCTGCCGGAAACGGCGCAGAAATGCCGAATGCCGCCAGGTCTTCCATTTTAAGATTGGCCTCTTTCACCAGTTTTTTGGCAGATGAAACCAGCTGGGGGAGGATATCATCCGAGTGAGTGTCCTTGTTTTCTATCCGGTCG
The DNA here is from genome assembly GCA_949286445.1 of uncultured bacterium. Taxonomy (GTDB): domain Bacteria; phylum Verrucomicrobiota; class Lentisphaeria; order Victivallales; family Victivallaceae; genus CASECL01. The sequence continues at coordinate 1,159 of CASECL010000083.1, forward strand.
TGTCCGATAAGTTTGCCGTCCCGTGATGCCAGTCCGATGCCGATTTTGGTTCCACCGACGTCATAACCGATAATATACTCTCCGCTTTTCATGAAAAACCTTTTTTTTAATCTGTTTTTGACTTGAAAAATACATTTTTTATAATATAGTTCCATAACATCTTTTTTCAAGCGTTCAGAAATAGTTTTTTCGTGTCGGAAAATGGTGATTCCGAGCGGAGAAATTAAAAAAACAGGGAAATTATGACAAGTATTATCTTTGCTTCAAATGCCGGCGTGTTTTACGCTTTCTCCAACAGCGATACGGTGGGAAAATCCATCGTGGTTCTGCTGATACTTTTCTCCATTTTCACCTGGACAATCATGCTGGATAAATTTCTGGCCATCTACCGGGCGAAAAAGTTGTCGGAGAGTTTCTTTGCCAAATTCACTGAACGCAGCCGGGTGACTGATCCGGTGCTGCGCCGGGAGGCGGTGAATGATCCTGCGCCGCTGGCAAGAATTTACTGCGAGGGGTTGGATAAGTTGCTTAAATTCTATGATGACAATAATGCCACACTTAATGCGCAGGGGGGGGCGGAGGGTAAAAAAAATCTTACCAATGAACAGATCAATGCGGTGGAGGCGGTTTTGGAACGTACCGTTTCACAGCAGATCTTTGAGCTGGAAACCCGGGTCGGCCTGCTGGCTACCATGGTAAGTGTAAGTCCGTTTTTCGGGCTTTTCGGTACTGTATGGGGTGTGATGATGGCATTCTGCGGTATTGCCGCGGCGGGGCGGAGCGATTTTCAGGCCCTGGCTCCAGGTATCGCCGGAGCACTGCTGACTACGGTGGCCGGTCTGATTGTGGCTATACCGTCGCTGATGGGATACAATCTGCTTACTG
>CASECL010000084.1 GCA_949286445.1 uncultured bacterium
CCGCCGTAACGCACCGCCAGATAGGTCGGTACAAATCCTTTCAACGCATCCAGCAGAAAACACAACTTTCCCGCCCGGGCTCCCACCTCGCGGGTAACGTTGGTTGCTCCGATATTACCGGAACCGAGCTTGCGGATGTCCTTGCCGAAATACAAACTGATCAGCAACCCGAAAGGTATTGAACCTGCCAGATAGGAGCCCAGCAAAAAAATAATATCTTTAAACATTGTCCTCTTTCTTTTTCCGGAAAGCAAATTATATTAACAGTAACATACATTGTTTTCTCAATTTTACAAGCATTGCAAATGAATAAAAGTTCCATTATTATTGTCGGTTCCGGTGAAAGTGTATCCGATTTGCGTTACGCCTCCCGTCTCTCCACTCCGGATGAATTCATCTATTTTTCCGCTGCCGGCGATCCGGCACTTCATGGCGTGGTGGTGTCTGATCTGGAATACGGCCGCGCGCTCAAGAACTGCCCGGAAAATTTCATCATTCTCAACTCGGCTGAAATCGGACGCGGGTCAATACTTAAACAGCTTTCCGCACTCGCCGGCAAATATGATTTCCGGGAATTTATTGTGCCGGAGTATTTTCCTTTGGCCCTGGCCGATGATCTGCGCGCGGCAGGTATAAGTGTACGGGTCAGGCGCGGGGTATTTTTCCCGGAACGGGAATTTAAAAGCAGTGATGAAATTGAACTGATCCGCCGTCCGCTCCGGGCCGCGGAGGCGGCATTGCGCCGGGCAAGAGAGGTGGTTGCCGCCGCCGGAATCGGAAATAACGGCGAACTTATCGCAGAAGACGGAGAAATTCTCACCTCGGAAAAACTCCGGTTTGAAATCAATTCCGTTCTGTTGCGTTTCAATTGTTCCGGCGTGGGTACGATTGCAGCCGGAGCCCTTCAAAGTGCGCTGCCGCATCATGTTGGAAGCGGACCGCTCTTTGCCCGGACACCGATTGTAATGGATATTTTTCCGCGGGATGAAGATACCGGTTACTGGGGGGATCTCACCCGTACCATTATCCGCGGCAAAGCACCGGAACATATCCGCAAAGCCTTTGACTGTGTGCGTAAAGTCCGTGATGAAGCACAGAAATTGATCCGCCCCGGAGCAATCCCCTCTGAAATACACCGTTTTGCGGCGGAAAGTTTTGAACAGGCTCACTTTTTCACCGGACGGGACGAACACGGCACCTGCGGTTTTTTCCATTCCCTCGGTCACGGCGTCGGACTGGATATTCACGAAAATCCCCGCCTCGGCCCGGGAAACCATAAAAAACTTGCCGGCGGTGAAGTTGTCACCATTGAACCCGGTCTTTATTACCCTGAATGGGGCGGCATACGGATGGAAAATCTGGCGGCAGTGAAAAGTGACGGGATTGAACTGCTTACTGAAATTGACGACCTTTTTGAAGTCTGAGTATTCTTTCCTCTGAAAACCGTCCTTCTCAGCCTCTGATGCACATTTTTGAGAAAACAGAGCCGTTTTTTATCCGGTGATGCTTGAATTTCATGTTTGCAGAGTGTATATTAATGAATACGGTTTTAACAAGGTTTCCACGTTGCATTTATTCTTCGGGAGACTGGATTTTCAACTAATGAAGTTAGGGCAGAGATCATGGAAGAAAACGCAAACTCAGCGGCCGCCATTGCCGTGCTCGCAATTCAACTTGGCGTCATCATTTTCGCCGCACGGCTGTGCGGCAAAGCAGCTCAGAAAATAAAAATCCCCCCCGTGCTGGGCGAATTGGTGGCAGGTATCATCATCGGTCCATACCTGCTGGGATCACTCAATCTCGGCATCCACGGTTTTGAACATGGCTTATTCCCCATTACGCCGGGAAGCGCACTGCCGGTGTCTCCATCACTTTACGCTATCGCCACCATAGGTTCGATTATATTGCTTTTCATGTCCGGGCTGGAAACCGATTTGAGGATGTTTTTCCGCTACTCGGTCGCCGGCACGCTGGTAGGTATTGGCGGGGTGCTGTTTTCTTTCATTTTCGGTGCGGGACTGGGAATGGTGTTACTGGATTACAGTTTCATGGATCCGAGAACACTTTTCCTCGGCATTCTGTCCACAGCTACTTCAGTAGGCATCACTGCGCGAATTCTTTCCGAAAAAAAATGCATGGATTCCCCGGAGGGAACCACCATTCTTGCCGCGGCGGTAATCGACGATGTTATCGGTATTATCTGCCTGGCGGTGGTAATGGGTGTGGTGGGAATATCTTCATCCAAAACCGGCTCGGTGGACTGGGGACACATCGGATTTATTGCTTTTAAATCCTTCGGCATCTGGCTGGGGGCTACGGCACTGGGACTTTTGCTGGCACATAAGATATCCGGATTTCTCAAATTCTTCCGTCCTTCGGGAGCTTACGCAATACTGGCTCTGGGATTTGCGCTGCTGCTGGCAGGAATCTTTGAAGAAGCCGGTCTGGCAATGATTGTGGGAGCTTACGTTATGGGGCTCAGTTTATCCAAGACTGACGTGGCTTTTTCCATTCAGCGTTCGCTGCACGGGATTTACAACTTCCTGGTGCCGATATTCTTTGTGGTAATGGGTATGCTTGTTGACGTCAGATGTCTTACTGATGTTAATGTGCTCAAACTCGGGCTGCTCTACTCTATCCTCGCCGTTGCGGCCAAACTGATCGGCTGCGCACTCCCCGCCAGATTTATGAACTTCAATAATCTGGGTGCGCTCCGTATTGGCGCAGGGATGATTCCCCGCGGTGAAGTAGCATTGATTATTGCCGGTATCGGTGCCACAACCTACATGACTTTTGAAGGCAAAAAGATACCGATTATTGACAATGAACTCTTTGGAGTTGCCATTATCATGACCTTGATCACCACCCTGGTAGCCCCTCCGCTGCTGTCGTTCATGCTCTCAATCAAGGGTAAAGGCGTCAAAAAAGATATGCCGGAACGCAATTTGATCCATACGGTTTTCCCGGTACCGTCAGAAATGGTAAAAGATCTGGTACTCCGGGCATTGATAGACAATTTCAGAAAAGAGGGATTCCGTCACTCCGATCTGACAACGGACGGTGAGATTGTTCACTTCCGGCGCGGGGAGGATACTTTCACATTGCACATAACTGAAAACAACTTTGACTTTGAATCAAGCTCCACCGATGTGGTGCTGATCAAGACGGTGGTTTACGAAACATTCGTTGAACTTCAGCAGATATTGAGTGATCTGAAACACCTTACCGGTCCCAAGAGCCTTTCTGATGCGGTGCTGAATGCATCGGGAGACGGAGCGGAAAATGAGACCTCCGCTGCGGCAAAGAAATCAGAAGCTAAACGTATCCGTTTTGACCGGATTGTTCCTGTTGATTGCATCGTGTGCGATTTGAAAGCCAAGGATATGGAAGGGGCAATCCGTGAACTGGTGGGAGTTCTGGAAAAAGCCGGACGGCTGAAAAATGCTGATCAGTGTATTGCCGATGCCCTGGGCAGGGAAAACTTGCAGACCACCGCGCTGGGCAGCGGTGTAGCTCTGCCTCACGCCAGAACAGAGGGAGTGAGTGAACTGGTGTCTGCCATCGGTGTAAGCAAAGCAGGATGCTCCAATTCAGACAACCAGGAAGCCAGCCATCTTCTGGTGCTTAGTTTCTGCCCGCGGCAGAGTGAAAGTCCCTACCTGCAGTACATTGCCTACATTGCGTCAATTCTGGCGAAAAAATCGAACCTGGACGAAATCCTTGCTTCTGACACGCCGGAAAAAATCAGAGATATTTTCATGCCCAAGACGAAAAACTGATTTTATCGACAAACCGGTTTTATTGCCGGAGCATGCCGGTGAAATGCGGTGAAACCGCACTTCACCGGCATAATTATTTTCAGAGAAAATGTTTTCTGTACTATCATTGAATATCCAGTTTTTTGCACTATTTTGCTCAAAAATGGGGATTTGACGGCTCGGTTTCTGAAAACAGGTTTTTCCACTGCGAACCGCGGTTACATTTTTTCCTTTGAAATACCAACTGCATCATTTTTACATCCGTCATCACAATTTGACAGCAGGACATAAATGAAATATGATTTACTGGTAATTTATTTATCATGTTCCAGTTAAGAAAGAATATTCTTTTGCCGTTTTTCCATTCTCTCCGGAATTTCCGGTTTATCATTTCCCGCATTTCATTACTGGCGGTTACCTTTCCAGCCGCAGCGTTGGGGATTTATGTTTTTAAAGTTGCTGTTTTTTGTCGTATATTTGCTTTATTTTAACTTTGCCGAGAAACTGCGTTTGCAAAAGAAACAAAACAATCTATATTAAGATCATACTCTCGAAATTCGTCAACGGTGAACCGGGTGAAATTCCCGGACTATCGCGTAACCGTGACGACTGGAGGTGATATTTTTCATTTTCCGGTCCAAGTCGGGTCCCGTGATTCGAGAATTTGACCTTTTTTACGTGTGCGCGCAACGCATGGAAAAATGAAAAATGCCTTCGATACATTCCTTTTTTACTCCCGCTGAACAAAGCACAGGCGTTTTTCTGTCCTGCCACCGAAAAAGTTTTCAGCACTTTACATTGATAGAGCTTCTGGTAGTGGTAGCTATTATCGGCATACTTGCTTCCATGCTGCTTCCCTCCCTCAACGCAGCACGGGAACGGGGCATTGCGGCAAAGTGCGGAGCCAATATCCGGCAGATAACGTTGATGCATTTCCAATATGCAGATGCTTTCAACGGCTTCTTCTGCCCGGCGGCAGATGGCAGTCTCAATCAATGGGATGCTTCTGCCAACCACCGTGATCCCGGTATCCTTGCCGCTGCACTTTCCGGCCTGAACGCAGATAATAATAAAGTATTTTCCTGTCCGTCGGCGGCAAAAGATCTTTTTTTCAAATCCAGCTGGACGGCTCAATTTGCCGGATACGGCTACAATTATCTGCTGAGTTTTTCAGAAGTTGACTCCAACTCATTCCGGGGAATAAAAGTTGACCGGGTGGCAAAACCGGACAAATGTGCAGTCCTGGCAGATTCGGCATATTTCAGTGCATCAGATACATTATCTCCGACGGCTTTTCTTTATCCTCCCAGTTCCGGGCGCGGCGGCTATGCTGACTTCAGGCATCTGAAAAAAATCCAGATTTCCTATGTTGACGGCCACATTTCATCCGGCAATAAATGTTATCCTGCCCCCGGTGTCAAGGAAAAATACCGGGATCGGATCGGTTATATTTCTGAAGATGACGAACTTTATGATCCCTATTACCGGGAAAACGAAAAATAAAAACAGAAATCTTTTATTCACCATGCCATAAAACCAACAAAGGAGAAAAAAAATGAGCATTGCAAACGAAAACTCCGAGGGAGTTTTTCTGTACTCCAGCGGGACTTTGGTCCGTTCCTCTACTGAAATGGTCTCCGAAGATCTTTCAGCCGGCGGAAATGACTATATGGAAGTATTCACCGGCGGCAAGGCGGTGATGATCAACATCAATAACGGCGGCACCATGAATGTCATGTCCGGCGGGTCCATCTCCATGATCAATGCGGAAGCCGGCGGCGTAATGAGCGGTACTGCGTTTACCTGCGAAAATAATTCCCGCTGGTACGGCGCAGGTATATGCAATACTCTGGGCTCAGTTTTTATTGACAGCGCAGTCTTCAGAAACAACGTTGCTGAAGCATTGAATGGTTATGCCGGTCAAGGCGGTGCGCTGGAGTCATATCAGGGTATCATTGCGGTCAGCAACAGTCTGTTTGAAAACAATGTTGCCGCCAATGGCGGCGGTGGCGGAGCAATTCTCAATATTTCCGGCACCAGCGATGTGCTTTACAACAATGATTTCATCGGCAACTCCGCCACCTACGGCGGCGCGGTCGAGGGGTCATATTCAAAGATGACCATTTCCGGCGGTACTTTCACCTCCAACAGCGCGTTGCTTGGCGGCGCGGTGGAAAATAACTCCGGTTCAATAAATATAATCTCCGCAGTATTCAATAATAACATAGCCACCGGTTCCGGCGGCGCGATACTCAACTTCAATGGTCCGATGGTCATTGAAGGAGCGGTTTTCACCTCCAATTCCGCCTATGAAGAAGGCAATTTCAACTGCTTCGGCGGTGCGGTGGACAACTTCGGCACCAGCGAAATTGAAATCCGCAACGGAGTATTTTCCGGCAATTACTCTGTCCAGGGCGGTGCAGTGGCCAATCATGTTGCCTACGGCAGCACTGATCACGCCAAATTATCTATTTACGGCGGTTCCTTTGCCGGAAATTCCGCCACTTACGGCGGTGCGGTGTATCATCAGGGCAATGACGGAGATCCTGCGCTGGTATCCGGAGCGGATTTTTCCAATAACTCGGCCTCTTACGGCGGCGGAGCAATCTGCAACTGCTACGGCGATCTTACGGTATCAGGCGGTACTTTCACCGGCAACATTTCAGACGGAGACGGCGGAGCGATCGCCAACTGGAACCGGGCAACGGTCTCCGGTGCGGTTTTCGCCGGCAACACCGCCAGCGCAGGCGGAGCATTCTCCAACTCCTGGGCACAGTATGGTGAATTATCCGGCTGTACTTTCTATGGCAATGAAGCTTCTTCCGGAGGAGCGGTGTATCTGGGAACTTACTCCGGTGAAATTATGATTTCCGGCTGTACGTTCTCCGGCAATGCCGTACTTGCCGGCGGTGTCGGCGGAGCGGTTTACAATGCGGCTACGATGACCATTGCCGACTCAGTATTTACCGCGGCCTCTGACAGCATATACAATGTGGGGACTCTGACCTTTTCCGGAAACATCACTCTTTCCGGCAACCTCTATACTGAAAGCGTAATTTCCGCCGAAGGTGTTGCTCTTACACTCAATCTTGACGGATCAAAACCGTCAGATGGTGTTATCATCAGCGACCTGGAGAAACTTACCGGAGTAAGTTCCTACTCGGTAACGGTTTCCGACTATCAGACCAGCGGCAGTTATATTCTTGCAGGAAATGCTGATTCTTTCTCCGGAGCGATCACGGTTTCCGGTTATGAATTGATCGGCAGCCTGAGTGTCGGAGACAGCATTGAATTTGAAGGAGTAACCTACTCCCTCAATCTGGGAAACGGCAATCTTTCACTGGATGTGAAATCCAACATTATTGCCGGGGGAACGAAATACGACCTTGATGCCAATGATTTAAGTGATGTAATCATGTATCATGATGCCGGTTACACCGGAGCATATCTCCTCCAGGACAATCAGGTGGCGAAATGGGGTGATTTGAGCAATCTTACCGGTTCATGGAAGGTCTTCGGCACCGGCAACGTTGATAATAACGCCTATACAGACATCATCCTTTATGACGGCAGAAATGTCGGCTCCTGGCTGGTGGGAGAAGGCGGCAAAGTCACCGGCTGGCAGGGTATTGCCAACTTTGATGCCAATACCCAGGTTCTCGGCACGGGAGACTTCAATGGCACGGGTCAGACTGACCTGCTTATCCGCAATGTCAATGGTGCGGTCGGCTGTTACTTTACCTCC
>CASECL010000085.1 GCA_949286445.1 uncultured bacterium
CAAGTCTCCGATCATCATGGGAATAAGCAATGGAGATATCCGGCCGGGGCCGCGTTCCAGCAGTATTTTGTGCTGTTCGCACAGAATTTGAAGACCGCCGATGCCGCTGGAAACGATTACGCCGAAACGGTTGGGATCAACGGTTTGATTATTATTGCAGGGAAAACCGGCTTTCTGCATAGCTTCATCAGCTGCGGCCACAGCGTATTGACAGAAAAGATCCATGCGCTTGGCTTCTTTAAGCGACATATACTTTTCCGGATTGAAATCTTTTACTTCTCCGGCGATCTGAGTGCGGTATTCCGAGGCGTCAAATTTGGTTATTTTTCCCAATCCGCATTTGCCTTCAACCACCGAATTCCAGAATTCCGCCACACTTTTCCCCACGCAGGAGATTATCCCGTATCCGGTAACCACCACCCGACGTTCCATTTGCGTTTTGCTCCTCAAGGAAATACGTTAAAGCTGTTAAATTAAAAAATGCGAGCTGCCGGCGTTTCATTTATCGACGCGGTGACTCGCATTTCAGACATTTGACATTCAAGTCAAAAATACCAGAGACGACTTAGTTGTTGCCGCTCTTGCTCTCAATATATTTGATCGCATCGCCGACGCTGGTGAGTTTTTCGGAATCTTCATCCGGAATATCAGCACCAAAGGCCTCTTCCAACGCCATTACCAGCTCGACCAGGTCGAGGGAGTCGGCGCCGAGATCTTCGATGAACTTCGCATCATCGGTAACCTGATCTTCGGAAACGCCCAACTGACGAACTACGATACTCTTTACTTTTTCAGCAACAGCAGACATCTTTTAGTCTCCTCTTTCTTAAGCTATTTCTCTTCTGTTTTTGGTTCAGGATTTATTCCGTCCAATTATAACACCTTAAATATAGCACGTTTTTGCGGTTTGTCAAACTTTTACGGTTTTTTTTTGCAAAAATTATTGCTTTCTGCTCCGGGGAGTGGTAAATTTACCGGCAGACAGAGGGAGGGAGGGAGTAATTTTGAGAAAGGACTTTTTATGCCGACAGCTTTTATTACCGGCGGCACCCATGGTCTGGGGCTGGCCGCCGCCGCAAGACTGAAGAAAGCCGGGTTTACGGTGGTCGCGGCGGCGAGAAGAAAGCCGGAAAATTTTGAATATGATTTTATTGAAGCAGATTTTTCTTTGCCGGAAACGCCGGGGAAAGTTGCCGCGGAACTGGAACGGCGTTACGGGAAAATTGATTTACTCCTGAATAATGCCGGTATCGGGGTGTATGCCGCCTGGGAGGAGCTGGCAGAGACGGATTTAAGGCGGATATTTGAAGTGGATTTTTTCTCCGCAGTGGAGCTGACCCGCCGTTTGCTGCCATTGCTGCGCAAGGGGGAAAATCCGATGATTATCAATATATCCAGCGTGGCCGGTCTGATTCCGGTGGCCTGTATGGGGCCGTACAGTGCAGTCAAGGCGGCGATGCGGATGTTTTCAGAAAGTCTGCGCATTGAACTGGCAGGGGAGAATATTGCGGTAACTACGATCTGCCCTGGGCGGATTGACACCGGTTTTTCCAAGCGGGCACTGGGAGGCAGAGCCGTTCCGGAGACTCCGGGACGCAAATCGGTGTCGCTGGAAGGTTATGGCGAATTTATTTACCGGATCTGGCGGAAGCGTCCCAACCGGGTGGTGTTTCCGGTCTGGTACATGCCGGCGGTATGGTTTGCCTGGCACTTCGCCGGAATTTACGGGAGAATATCCAGAAAAGTATGGAAACTCGATTGAAAAAATTTATTTCTATACCGTTGCTGTGGATGGTCTGCATCATTCCGGCGGCGGCGGAGGTTTACTGGCTTGGGCCGGGACGCGGCGGAAAGGGGGTGGCGGACTGGACGGCCAAGCTCAATTTCGAGCTTCTGATGACAGAACCGGTAATATTCAACGGCAAAAACATGGAGCTGAAAATCGGCCGGATATCTTCTCCGCTCCGGGAGGTGCTGGCTCAATTCAAAGCTCTCTATCCCGGCTGCCGTTCTTTTGCCGGAAAGGATTTTGTACTGCTCCGGATAGACCGGGACGAAAAGAGTGCGTACACCATTTTGCTGGTGGCCAACTCCACCGGAGGGTGCAGTGTGCTGTATCTGCTCCGTCCGGTACCGGCCCCGAAGATAGATAAATGGCCGGAAGAACTGCCTTTGCCGCCCGGGGCGGAGGGCAGGGAATATCTGAAGTTTCCCAGACGCAATGCCGCCTATGGTGAAATCCGGATGCGGGGTGGAGACCGGGAGAGCCGGATGTTCACCTTTGCCGACCAGATGAAGAGCCGGGGATTTACTGCTTTAACCAATGATCTGGTTTCCGGCGGCGGAATATTTTTTGATCGTAAAATGCGGGAGGTGGTCTGGGTGAATTTCGCCGCCGGATCAGATGCCGGTTTTATCTACCGCCGTCCGCTGGGAGCGGTAAAACCGTCCAAGTAACTGCATGCTGCTCAACATAATGCAATTGGTGCCGGAGGCGGTTTGGCTGTTTGGGGCAAATTGTAAATCCGGAAAAAAATCTGTTTTCTGAATACGCCGCCTTGCAGGAAAATTCAGTTTTTTGAAGCCCGTTTAATTGCGAGTTCTGCGGCGGCAAAGAAACTTCCGGTATCAGCTCTGCCCTGCCAGGCAATGTTGAAAGCAGTGCCGTGGTCGGGGCTGGTTCTTATTATCGGCAGACCCAAAGTAGAATTCACCCCGCGGTCAAATGCCAGCATTTTAAATGGAATATGTCCCTGGTCGTGATACATGGAAAGTATGCCGTCAAATTTTTCCAGCGTACCGGGAATGAAAAGGGTGTCCGGCGGAAACGGGTCGGAAATGTTTATTCCCTCTGAACGCAGTTCCGCTGCGGCAGGAAAAGTGACCAGTTCATCCTCTCTGCCCATATTGCCGTTTTCCCCGGCGTGGGGATTTACCGCGGCCATTGCCAGACGGGGGATCTGCCCGGCGGGAAGCTCTTTTTTTACCGCATCATTCAGGAGTTTTGCCACATGATTGATCCGTTCCGGGGTAACTCGGTCAGATACTTCCGCCAGCGGTATGTGAGTAGTGACAAACGCCACCCGGAGATTGCCGGCCGACTGCATCATGGCAAAATTGTCTGTGCCGCAAAGTTCGGCAATAAGTTCGGTATGTCCGGAAAATTCCGCTTTTTCTCCGGCTTCTGCCAGGGCAAGATTGACCGCATATTTGTTTACCGGCGCAGTAAGCAGGGCATCACATTCGCCATTCAGAACCGCCCGGGTGGCGGCAACGATGGCTTCATAAGCAACCCGGCCGCATTTTGCCTGTGTCGTGCCGAATTCAAAATTTCCCAGTTCATCACCGGTCTGCACGAAGTCGGGAAATCGAAAATCATCATTTCCGAATTTTTCTGCGGCCAGGCGCATTGCCCCGAGGTCGCCGAAAACAGTAATTTCCGATTGTTTGCGGAAAAGTTCATTTTGCTGAAGTTTGACAATAAGTTCCGGTCCGATTCCGGCGGCGTCACCCATGCTTACGGCAAGTTTGATAGCCATGGTACAGTATTACTCCATAATATATAGTGTTTCAGTGCCGTTTTGCCTGTCCGGAACAGTCGGTGTTTTTCCGGCGGTGTTTCAGCGCGGTTCAGTTATTGTGCCGGGTGATATTCCCCGGTCTGATTTTTCCTCCGGCTTAATATAACGGTATTTGCATTGAAAATCAATTTTTCCCGGTAACATTTTATGGCGCAAACGGTTTTTTTCTTGTATTTTTCCAAAGGAAAGCTATATTAGTTCCGGTGGGGTGTATGCAGTGGTTTATTCTATGTGCCGGGTTGGTCGCGGGGGATTTGCGGGAAGCGGGGGGATTTTCGCTGGAATGTGTTTGGCATCCGGGATTAAAAATTCAGGGCAGGCAGGGGGAAATACTGTGTCGGGAAGTGATGTCTCCGGATGCAGGAATAAAAATGAAAAAATAGAAATAACGGCTGATTTTTGAGCTGAAAAACTGAAAATAACGGATAAATAACGGATGAAATAACGGATGATTTTCTGCCTTTTTGGGGCATTTTTCTGCTGTATGCCGCAGGCAGAAGCTGATAACATGCCGTGCAGGTAAATTCCGGCGGATTTTGCCGGAGAAAATATGACTAATTCTTAAGGAGGCGTACTATGGGTGTGGCGTCATTAGTATTGGGGATTGTAGCTTTATGTCTTGGAGTAGTGCCGTTTGTCGGGGTGGTAATGTTTGTTCCGGCATTGCTGGGGCTGATCTTCGGCATCATCGAGGTAAGAAACAAGTCAAATGCCGGACAGCCGAAAGGAACTGGAATTGCCGGAATTGTGCTGAGCGGACTGGCTATGCTGGCAGTTTTGTTCTGGGGCGGGATTTTTGCCGTCGGTTTGCATAATTCATGGGTTTGGAGACATAATTCCGGCTTCAGAATACATGCCATGCCGGGAATTTTCGATAACGGCAGGTGGTGTGATCATCCGGACGGACGGTTTGCCCGGGAAAAATGTTTTGCATCGGAGCTGGGGTGTTTTCCGGAAGATGCCTATCGCCCTGAAGTACCGTTTCACCGTCCCGGAGTGCGTTATTCAACAGATGATTTTACCCGTCCGGAAGTGCCGCAATATCTCCGGCATGGCCGGGATTGCGGACGTGGAGAATTCTGCCGTCCGGAAGTGCCGTTTCAGAGCCGTCATCAACTCCGGGAAAAACACCGTTTGCCGGCACATCGTCCGGAAGCAGGACGCCCGGCGGCTGAACCGCCGCGTCAAGAGTTGAACCGCCCGCAGCCTGAACCGCCGCGGCCGGATAATGCCGAACCGGTTCCGCCTGCAACTTTGAAGCGTCCGGGAGCGGAAAGACCTTGAATAAATTTCCCCATTTCAACGCCGCAGCGGGGGGAGGGGAAACAGGATCTTTATTCCGGAATTGAAGCATAATTCAAAAATGGAAATTGCAGAATATCCCCCGCTGGAAGGAATGGAAAATCGGAATAAATAACGGCGGCAGACTATGAAAATACAGCAGGAGAGCCAGATATAATGATTTCAGCAATAATTCTCTGCGGCGGCAAAGGTACCCGGCTCCGGGACGTTACCGAGTCGCTGCCCAAGCCCATGGTGCCCATCGGCGAACAGCCGATTATCTGGCATATTATGAAAACCTATGCCTCATTCGGTGTCCGGCACTTCATCCTTTGCCTGGGATACAAAAGAGAGGTTTTTGTCGACTACTTCATGAATTACCACATGCGCACCAGCGATGCCACCATTACCCTCGGGCATGAACCGCAAATCACCTTTCACGGCGAAACCGGAGAGGCCGACTGGCAGGTGACTCTGGCCGGAACCGGATTGGAAACTATGACCGGAGGCCGGGTTTACCGGGCTTCAAAATATCTGCCGCAGGAAGATGAAGATTTTTTCCTCACCTACGGCGACGGTGTAGCAGATATTGACATTGCCGCACTTTACCGGCACCACCGGGAGGGGAAAAAATTACTTACAGTTTCCGCTGTTCATCCGGAAGCCCGTTTCGGAGAACTGCTCCTGGACGGAGATAATGTTAAAGGGTTTAAAGAAAAACCGCTTCAGGTCAGCGGTTACATCAATGGCGGTTACATGGTGGTGAACCGGAAATTTCTGGAGCGTTACCTCCGGGATGACGGGAATTTAATACTGGAACAGCGGCCGATGGCTGATTGCGCCTCCGACGGTGAAATGCAGGTTTACCGCCATGAGGGATTTTGGCAGTGCATGGATAACCAGCGGGAATATCAGCTGTTGAATTCGCTCTGGAGTTCCGGAGAAGCACCCTGGACAAAATACTGGAAGCATAAATGATGTTTGGCGATATTTACCGGGGGAAAAAGGTATTGGTGACCGGGCATACCGGTTTTAAAGGGTCATGGCTGGTTTACTGGCTGCGCCGGCTCGGGGCGGAAGTGTGCGGGGTGGCACTGCCGATGGAGGGGGAATATAACCATTTTGAACTGCTGAATATGGATATTGCTTCGGAAATGTGCGATATCCGCAATCTTGAAAAATTGAAAAAAATTGTTTCTGATTTCGAGCCGGAGATAATTTTTCACCTCGCCGCCCAGGCTCTGGTGCGTCCGTCATACCGGGAACCGGCAGAAACTTTTGCCGTCAATGTAATGGGAACGGTAAATCTGCTGGAGGCGGCAAGACTGACAAATTCCGTCCGTGCCGTGGTGGCGGTTACTTCCGATAAATGTTACGAGAACCGGGAAACGGAACGGGGATACCGGGAAGACGATCCCATGGGGGGATACGATCCTTACAGTGCCAGCAAAGGGTGTACCGAACTTGCGGCGGCAGCCTACCGGAGAAGTTTTTTCAATAACGCCGACTTTGGAGTAAAACATAATTTATTGCTGGCTTCCGCCCGGGCGGGGAATGTGGTCGGCGGCGGTGACTGGGCGGCAGACCGCCTGATCCCGGATCTGATGAAAGCCGCGGCGGCAGGAAAAACTGCGGAACTGCGTTCCCCCGGATCAGTAAGACCATGGCAGCATGTATTGGAGCCATTGTCCGGCTATCTTCTGCTGGGAGAAAAACTGCTGGAGGGAAAAAGCGATTTTGCCGCAGGTTGGAATTTCGGACCTGATAACGGGAGGATGATTACGGTAAAGGAGGCGGCGGAAGCCATGGCGGGAAATTGGAGCGAAATTAAAATAAAGTGCAATCCGCCCCCTGATGCCCCCCATGAGGCGAAAATCCTGTGTCTGGATTGTTCGCGGGCAGGAGAAAAACTTAATTGGCATGGCGTGTGGACTCCGGAGGAAGCGTTTGCTTTCACTGCGGAGTGGTACCGGGAGTTCTACCGGAATGGTAAAATCAATACCGCGGCGGATCTGGATAACTACGTTGCCGCGGCGGAAAAAGAGGGTCTGGCATGGACAAAGTAAAAATCCTGCATGATGAGATAATCGGAAAAGTAAGGGAGTATTACCGTCTGGCGCATTTGCCGGGACAGCAGAAACAATTTGTCCCGGATGAAAGCTATATTAATTACGCCGGGCGGGTTTTTGATGAAAAAGAGCTGGTAAATGCGGTTGATGCCAGTTTGGAATTCTGGCTTACTTACGGGAGGTATTCCCGGGAGTTTGAAGAAAAATTAGCTACTTTTCTGGGAGTGAAACATGTTCTGCTGGTAAATTCCGGAAGCTCCGCCAATCTGCTCGCTTTTGCCGCATTGACTTCACCTCTGCTGGGTGAACGCCGGATTAAACGCGGCGATGAAGTTATCACCACTGCCTGCGGTTTTCCCACTACCATCGCTCCGGCAATACAGTATGGGGCGGTGCCGGTATTTGTCGATGTTGAACCGGGGACGGCCAATATTGATGTGTCTCAGCTTGAGGCGGCCAGAAGTGAAAAAACCCGGGCGGTAATGGTGGCGCACACCCTGGGCAATCCATTTAATTTAAAGGCGGTTAAATCATTCTGCGACCGTTACGGACTTTTTCTGATCGAGGACAACTGCGATGCGCTGGGGTCAGAATATGAGGGAAAATTCACCGGGACTTGGGGGGATATCGGAACTTCCAGTTTTTATCCTCCGCATCATATTACCATGGGCGAAGGCGGGGCGGTTTACACCGGCAACCCGCTGTTGAAAAAAATCATGCAGTCCATCCGGGACTGGGGGCGGGACTGCTGGTGCGACCCCGGAAAGGACAACAGCTGCGGATGCCGTTTCACCCGGCGTTTCGGACGGCTGCCGGAGGGGTACGATCACAAATATGTTTACAGCCACTTCGGGTATAATCTGAAAATCAGCGATATGCAGGCTGCCGTGGGGTGCGCCCAGCTGGAAAAACTGCCGGATTTTATCCGGGAACGCAGAAAAAATTTCCAATATCTTTATGACCGGCTGAAAAAATTTGATTCGCTGAGTTTGTTTGAAAAATATCCGGAAAGTGAACCCGCCTGGTTCGGTTTTCTGATTACCTTGAAGGACGGAGCAAAGGTAAGTCGCAATGAATTGACCCGGCATCTGGAAATGCACCGGATTCAGACCCGCAATCTTTTTTCCGGCAATCTGATCTGTCACCCCTGTTTTGACACCCTGCGCGAAGGCGTTGATTACCGGGTGGCGGGAGAATTGACCAATACCGATAAAATCATGAATGACGCATTCTGGATCGGGGTTTACCCGGGAATGACTGAGGCAAAACTGGATTTCATGGTTTCGAAAATAGAGGAATTGGTCAATAAATGAGAGCGGCGGATTACATTTTTGATTACCTCGCCAATCAGGGGATAAAACACGTTTACATGGTTTCCGGCGGCGGTGCCATGCACCTTGATGACGCGCTGGGGCGGTCGGAAAAAATCCGTTACATCTGCTGTCTGCATGAACAGGCCTGCGCCATTGCCGCCGAGGGGGAAGCGAGAGTTACCGGATTGCCGGGGGTGGTCTGTGTCACCAGCGGTCCGGGGGGAACCAATGCTCTGACCGGAGTTGCCGGGGCATGGCTGGATTCAATACCAATGGTAGTGATATCCGGACAGGTGAAAACTGCTACGTTAACTTCTTCAGTGCCGGAACTCCGGCTCCGGCAGCTGGGAGATCAGGAATTGAATATTATCGACCTGGCCAGGCCGGTATGCAAATATGTTAAACAACTTTCCTCGGTTTCCGAAGTGG
>CASECL010000086.1 GCA_949286445.1 uncultured bacterium
ATCAATAAAAATTAAGATATATCAGATTGTTTACAAATATAGTTGAATTGGAATAAAAAGCAATTTAATATTTTTTGCTTTATTTTTGCCGGGTTGACCCGGTGGCGGCACAGAAAATTCTCCCGTCCGGAAGTCTTAAAATTTCAGACTCAATGCTGAAAACATCCCGGAGAACCTGACTGGTAAGCACCTCCTCCGGTTTTCCGGAGCAGACGATGCGGCCGGACTTCATCATAATAAGATTGCCGGAATACGCCGCAGCCAGATTGAGATCGTGCAGTACCATTATCACGGTCATTTTCCGTTCCCGGTTAAGCTGTTTTACCAGTTCAAGCATTTCAAATTGACAGCAGACATCAAGAAAGGTGGTCGGTTCATCCAGCAGTAATAATTCCGGTTCCTGTGCCAGTGACATGGCCAGTCTGGCGCGCTGGCATTCCCCGCCGGACAGCGTGCCGATTTCCCGGTGTCTCAATTCCTCCAGTGAAGTCATGGCAATAGCGCGTTCCACCGCCTCCCGGTCGCGGAGGGTGAAAGAAAGCCGGTTGCGGCAATAAGGGTAACGGCCCAGTGAAACCAGTTCTTCCACCGTAAGTTCATTGGGGGTTTCGTGTTTCTGGGTCAAGATTGCCAGCCGCCGCGCCAGAGTGCCGTTTCTGAACATGACATTTATATTTTCTCCGTCCAGCAGAACTGTTCCTGCCGACGGCTTCAGCAGTCTGCCGATGGTTTTAAGCAGGGTGGATTTACCGCATCCATTGGCTCCGAGAATGGTGTTGATACTGCCTGGCTGGATGGTTAACTCAACGCCGGAAACTACGATTTTTTTCCCGTATCCGCAGTCAAGATTGTGACACTCAAGCTTCATGGGGCGTCCTCCTGAGCAGCCAGAGAAAGAATGGCGGACCTAAAAGCGAAAGAATTATTCCCGCCGGAAGTTCCGCCGGATACGCCGCCGTTCTGCCGATGGTGTCGCAAACCGTCAGCAGCCAGCCGCCGGCAAGAGCCGAACAGGGCAGTAAAAAACGGTTATCCGCTCCGATTACCAGCCTGACCAGATGCGGGGCGATCAGCCCGATAAACCCCAGCAAACCCGCCACACACACCGCCGCCGCCGCCAGAAGCGCGGCACAGGCAATCAGCATCAGGCGGACTCTTTCCACTTTCATTCCCAATCCGGACGCAGTTTCATCCCCCAGCGCAAGGACGTTGAGTTTCCCCCCAAACGTGCAGGCAAACAGCAGAGCCGGAATCATGAAATATCCGGTTTGACGCATTTCCGCCCAGCCCCTTGAAGAGAGTGAGCCAATGGCAAAATCCAGCACTCTTCCGGCCTTATCCGCATTGAAAAGCAGTATGGCACTGCTGAATGCCCCCAGCATGGCGGCCACCGCCACTCCGGATAAAATCAGCCGGATCGGGCTTACGCCCCGCTTCCAGGACAATCCGTAAATCAGCAGTGCCGCCCCCAGCGCACCGGCAAAAGAGGCCGGCAGCAGAAACATCCCCGCAGCGGGAAATACCAGAATAATAATTATTCCCGCCAACCCCCCTCCGGCAGAGATTCCGATAATATCCGGAGAGGAAAGCGGATTTCTCATCACCCCCTGAAGTATTGCACCGGAAACCGCAAAGCACCCTCCGGTAAGCATAGCCAGCAGCAGCCGCGGCAGCCGTAATTCCACCAATACCCGGTATTGCAGCACCGGAGTTTTGTTCCAGAGAATTTCCGGTATATCCAGAGCTGAAATATTCATTGAGCCGAAGCCGAAACAGAAGATCGCCGTTGCCGGAAGCAGCAACAGCAGCAGAATAAGCACGGTTATCCGTCCCGGCAGACTTTTCAGGCGGAATTTACTTTTCATTTCTTTTTTCTTTACAAATTGCGTTATTTATGCAAATACACCCAAATCAAACTAACGGTTTTCAAAAATCTGTCTGGCATGCTCCACCGCTCCCGGGGTATTTCCCAGCATCCGGGCGATTTCGCGCACTCTGGATTCAAAATCAAGCACGGTGACTTCGGAAACCGTACGTCCGGCGGCTTCACGCTTGGCAATCAGGTAATGATTTCCGGCTCTGGCTGCCACCTGGGGCAGGTGGGAAATGGCCAGAATCTGGCGTTTTCTGCCCAGATTTTCCAGTTCACGGCCTACCTGCAATGCGGTTTCACCGCCGATATTGGCGTCAATTTCATCGAAAATTACACTTTCCACGCTGTCGTTGTCGGCCAGAACATTGCGGATTGCCAGCATCAGGCGGGAAAGTTCGCCTGAACTTGCCACCTTGCGCAGCGGCCGGGCCGGTTCCCCGGAGTTGGCGGAAAAGTAGAAGTCCACCATATCCATTCCCCCCGCATCCGGCTGTTTTTCGCTGAAATGCACCTCAAGAACGGCTTTGGGAAAACCGATTACCCGCAACTTTGCCAATATTTCCGAAGCAAAACGTTCCGCTCCGGCGCGGCGTTTCCCTGAAAGTGTTTTTGCCGCATCGTAAAGCTGTTTTTCCAATTCAGCTTTTCGGGCGGCAAATTCACGGCGTTTTTCATCTCCGCTCCGGTAAGCGTTAAGTTTATCCTCCGCTCCGGCCATAATTTCAATCAGACGGTCAAGAGTGGGAACACCGTAACGACGTTTCAAAGTATTTATCTCACTTAAACGGCGTTCCATCCGTTCAAATTCATCCGGTTCGATTTCCACCTTTGCGGCGATATCGCTGATCAGGTCGGATAATTCACGCAATTGCTCTTCCGCCGCGGCGCAGGACTCCAGCAGACGCTCCCCGCCGCTTTCCCCGCAGAAACGGGAAAATAATCCCAGTTTCCGGTAAACCCCGCTCATCCGCTCGGAGATGGAGTTTTCCCCGTCAACTAATTCATGATTCAACTCCGCTGCCGTATCCAGCACCTCTTTGGCGTTGGCCGCCAGATTGTAACGCGCCTTTAAATCCTCTTCTTCACCGGGAACGGGATTCAGAGAACTGATCTCCTCCGCCACTGTTTTAAAGTGTTCAGCCTCCAGCGCGGACGGCAATTCACTTTCAAACTGCCGTTGTTCTCTTTCCAGCTCCCGGAGTTCGGCGCAAATCCCGGCGCAGGCGGCGGTTTCATCTCCGGTGCCGGCATAGCGGTCAAGCAATTCCAATTGCCGGGAACATTCATGAAGCGACTGATGTTCATTGGCGGCGTGAACATCAATCAGCAAACTGGAAATATTTTGCAGAATTTTTGCTCCCACCGCGCTGTCATTGATAAAATTGCGCACCGAAGATGGTGTTATCACCCGGCGGAAATTCAAAGTGTCTCCGGAAAAATCCAGTTCATTTTCCGCCATTACCGCTGCGATCGCATCCCGCATCGGTCCGGTTACAGTTATCTGAGCCATTGCTTCGCAACGCTCGCATCCGGAACGGATTAAAGATTTTTCCGCCCTGCCGCCCAGTGCCAGCAGCAGTCCTCCCAACAATACCGACTTGCCTGCTCCGGTTTCGCCGGTGAAAACATTGAACCCGGGACCGAATTCAACTTCCGCGTCTTCGATAAGGGCAAGATTTTTGAGTTTCAGAAAGGTTATCATATTCAAATACCCGTACTGAGAGGGCAGGGGGAAACAAATTTCCCTGTTTTATTGAAAAAAACTCCGGAGATTTATTTTGCGCCGTTGACGCGCTTTTCCAACTCCGCAAATTCCGCCAGTTTATTCTGGATGAAATCAATGGTGAACTTCAATTCCTCTTTGCCGTTTCCATTGACTTTCATCGGCTTGCCGAACTCAAAACACACCAGTTTTTTCCGGTTCACCGGCCCCAGGTCTTTAACCGGCCAGCCATTGGCGGTAAAGTCGGTTTTCAGCGCAAAAGGCAGTATGTCTGCTCCGGCGTGTCTGGCCAGCTTTATTCCGATGGAATTAAACTTTTCCGGATCAAAAACAACTGAACGGGTAGATTGAGGGAATATAATGACACTCCGGCCCTGTTCAAGCCGTTTTTTCCCTTCATCCATCACAATTTTCAAATCTTCCCGCGGGTTGTCTCTGCCTACGCAGATAGCATCCAGTGCTGTCATAATGTCCCGGAAATAAGGTATTTTCATCAATTCCTGTTTGATGACAAAGGTAAAATCAAGATGCGGCCTTACAATAGCATGCAGCACCGCGGTCTCCAGCAGGCTCATGTGATTGCTCATCAAAACCACCGGGCGGCCATTCAAATTGCGCAGATTGTCCAGTCCGGCAATGTGTATTCTGCCGCCGCAGTCTTCAATCAATTTTATGTTGCGGTTTGATTGAAGTATCTGTGCGGTTTTATCCAGTTTTCCCGCCCGGCCCAGCTTGCCGGAATCAGCAAAAATTTTGAAATTGTGCCAGTAAAAATACCAGCGTGATCCCAGCAAAAGCCGATCCGCCAGAGCGCGTTTCCGGTCGGCCGGAGTATCATAGGTGTCTCCGTGGAAAAGATTTATATTTTCTTCGGTGTTCATTTTTCTGCCTTTTCCAGTTTTCTGAACGGCAGATTTCCGGACGGTGCTTCATTTGCTCCATTCCGTTATCTGCCGGCAATTTGCTCTTTGTTTTTCCGGATTTCCGGCTGTGGCCGTCCGGTCATCCGGGTCAATAACTGGGTTTGAAGTCCACAATATTCAACTGCGGCATTTCGTGGTTGTAATGGCTGTTCAGCTGCGGAGTGGCCAGCACGTCCAGCAGCTGCCCGGTGTATGAACTCATATTGGTATTGAACGCAATAAAGTCCATGTGGTGGGTTTTGTCGCACAAAATGCCCCGGCTGTGTTTGCCGCCAACCATATAGCAACGCTGCAATGTCAGTTCATTGAACCGGAAAACCGGTTTGCTGTTGCTGTGCCCGAACGGAGCCAGCAAATTCAGATAGCGGAAAAATTCACTATCCAGCTCTTTCAGCGCGACTTCTCCGTCAAAGGACTGGAAATTTTCCAATTCATCCACGCTTATATGCGAACGGACTTCTTTATCCATCGCCTCAAAGAAATCTGCGATCCGGTCAGTTCTCAACCCGACTCCGACTGCCATGGGGTGGCCGCCGTAACGCTCCAGCAGATGGGAAGTTTTGCTCAGAATGTCCACCAGATTGAGACAGGCTACGCTCCGGCCGGAACCGTAAGCATGATCCCCCTGAATGGTAAGAACTATGGTTGGCCTGTTATAATCCCTTGCCAGCCGTGATGCCACAATTCCGATTACACCCTGATGCCAGTCTCTGCCTGCCACCAGCAGCAGGTAATCGCTCTGCCATGCCAGATTGCGTTCGATCTGTTCCTTGGCTTCCTGATAAATTTCCTGCTCCTTGTCCTGGCGGATTTTGTTGAAATTCTCCAGCGTTCCGGCGAAACGGTAGGCATCAACGATATTTTCCGACTCCAGCAGGTTCAACGCCACATTGCCGTTACCCACCCGTCCGGCGGCATTGATCCGCGGAGCGAGTTTAAAGGTTATATCCGAAGGCGTCATATCGTTTTTCAAGTGACAGCTTTCGATCAGCGCGCGTACTCCGGGACGCAGCTGTTTGCGCAGAACGTCGATACCGGCTTTGACCAGAATCCGGTTTTCTCCCAGCAGCGGCACGATATCCGCGACGGTGCCGAGAGCGACGAAATCCAGCACATCTTCCAGTCTGGTCTGGAAACCGCCCAGATTGTGTTCGCGCCCGTACTTGATGAATGCGTGAGAGAGCTTGAATGCCGTTCCGGCGCCGGACAGGATTTGCAGGTCATCAAGCTCAGGATAAACCCTGGGGTTGATAATAGCCAATGCTTCCGGGAGTTCCGCGGCGGCTTCATGATGGTCGGTAACAATTACATCAATGCCCTGATTGATAGCCACCTTTACCGCATCACAGCTGGTCACGCCGCAGTCGACGGTAACCAGGACATTGCATTTGCCGAAAGCGGCGAGGGCTTTTTCCAGAGACTCCGGAGTAAACCCGTAACCGTCATCGAACCGGTGCGGTATAAAGGAGTGAACTATCGCGCCATTCTGCCTCAAAACCAGTGACAGCAATGCGCTGGCGGTTATACCGTCAGTGTCATAGTCGCCATGAATGAGGATAGATTCGCGATTTAAAATAGCGTCCCACAACCGTTTTGCGGCGTCCTGTATTTTGGGAAACCGGTACGGGTCGGACAAATTCCCCAACTTCGGCTGAAAGAAATTCGGAATTTCATTTTCATCGATGCCGCGGATCACGCAAAAGAGCGCGATAGGTCTCGGCAGGGAGTACTTCTGTTGAATTCTGTTTACATCAGCTTCTCGAACTTGGCCAGCAGCTTTCCAATTTTTTACACCCATTTTCCTCTTTCTAATTTAGAATATCATACCACTACAATAACCCCAAAAGTGTAAATTAACCAGTGGAAAAGTAAAAAAAAACGATTTTTTTTTGAAATTTTAAAAAAATGATTTGCTTTTTTGCAAAAAACATGTAGATTAAGGGGAGTTGACACGATACTCCGATGCCGACGTGGCGGAATTGGCAGACGCGCTAGGTTCAGGTCCTAGTTCCCTCAACCGGAGTGTGGGTTCAAGTCCCACCGTCGGTACCATACGTCTTAATCGGCGTTTATGGGAGATAGCGGTTATCGTGTGATGGTGTGGTATCTTTTTGTACTGTGCCGGATTTTGGAGAAACGCGGGTATGGCATAAAGGCTGTGCACCAGCCTTCCAAGCTGGTAATACGGGTTCGATTCCCGTTACCCGCTCCATTATATTTAATGGTGGGATTCCCGAGTGGCTAAAGGGGGCAGACTGTAAATCTGCTGTCGCTGACTTCGATGGTTCGAATCCATCTCCCACCACCATTCTTATTTCCTGTAAGTTACAATACAAGAAAAACATTTCCTCATCTTTTGCTGTATTGGTGGATTTTTGCGTTTTTTGTACCTGTTGCATGCATTTAGAAGTAATAAAATGATATAATTTTTTAGGTATTATATCTTGTCTGTTTGATTTTTTATTCGGAATAATTCAGTTTGACAGGCAGGAACATTCTTCTCCGCCGCGTCGGGGGTGTTTTTTTATGCGGCATAAAAAACACCAATATTCATAACCTTGGAACATAATGTCATATCCTCCGGTCAAGCCGGTGAAAACAGGTATTTTGCATCAGAGAAGGCTGCGGCGTAAACAGTTCCATGGTACGGTAATACGAATAAAATATTTTTCACTTCGACAGACTGCGTCTATCTGGCACTTGAGAAAAACAGGTCTGATATATTGCCAGGGTAGATTCTAAATGGAGTTGTTGACATGGTTTTAAAAATATCGCCCCGGATGGCATTTCAGATCAATGCCGCCCGGAGCGTATAATCGAAACCGGTTTAAATAACAGTTTCAAAACTCAGTCGTTTGATGAAATAATGTCATTATTTTAAATTTCGCTTGCGCTGAGAATAAATTCCCAGCCAGATCATCAAGGCTCCGAGAACTGCTGTCGCCAGAGCAATGCATAAAATTACCAGACGTCCCTGGAGAGAGTTGGGTACCAGTTCCAGAAGCAGCAGCAAGCCAGCCAGAATCAAGGCAAAAGTCCCGGTAACTTTGAACAATCTCAAATCACTGTCACGGCCGACTTCAGCCGCATAATCCACTTTTTTATGTATGGTATGGAAAAATAATTCCACCCGCTCCCGGTATTCCGCCGGTGATTTTTTCCAGAACGGCACTGCAATCAGCCAGCCGACAAAGGCAGTACCCAGCACCACCCACAGTTCCTGATACCACATTAAAGGTTCTTTATTTGCCTTAAGCAGCAGGCAATAGCCTGAACCGATTACCCCGGTGCCGAGAGAACTGAATAATGCCCAGGCTGGAACTTTTTTCCATACCAGCCCCAAGCCGAACGGCACCGCCGCCGGACCGCCGAATAGGGCAGTAATGGTCAGCATGATGTTAAACAGTCCGCTGGTATCTTTCATCGCCGCAAGCCAGAGCCCGAGCGCAATGATGATCAAAGCGATTATCACATTGAAAATCCTGCCCAGCAGCAGCAGAAATTTCGGATCTTCCGACGGCTGTTTCCCCAGCAGCCGCATCAGCGGAGGGTAAGCATTGCGGGTGAGCATCCCGGCACAGCCGGTGAAACTGGAGTCCAGATTGCTCATAGTGGCCGCCAGCATGGCTACAACCAGTACGCCGATCAAGCCAGTGGGCAGCAGAGTGGTACTGACAACCGCATAAGCCGCATCGGCACAGTTGCCGATGCCGGTGACAGACATTACTTTATCGTAATATTTAAGCCTCGCCACCATCGGTGGAACAAACCATATCGCTGAACCGAGCAGCATCAGGAACGAACACAATATTCCTGCTTTGCGTGCCGCCGCACCGTCTTTTACTGCCAGGTATTTGTATGCGCTCATGTTGGAAAGAATGGAATTGAATGCCATGGCGGTTATCCAGCCCCAGGAAAATGATCCGGCGGCTATTTTAAGCGGAGTGCTGTAAACGTGCCCGACTTCTTTGACCAGTTTGAAATCATCTGAAAGATTTTGCGCCTTTATTTCAGCCATCAGTCCGGAAATACCTCCGATGTCAATGAGGGCAAGTATGGTTATTGCTATGGTAATGGGCAGAAGTACTGTGGCTTGAAGAAAATCAGCTGACATGACTCCCAGACTGCCGCCGCCGGTGGCGTAAAGCAGTACGGAAAATCCGATTACTACAATTAAAATCCATACCGGAATACCGAATACCGCGTAGATGAATGTTGCCGTGCCAAGCAGCATTACTGCACTCCAGAGAAACGTGGCCAGAAATCCGTAATAGATATAAAACTGTTCACCCGCACGTCCGAAGCGGTTGTAAATCAGGTCGCCGCCGGTAATGCACCTGCTCTGACGCATCCAGGGGGCGAAGATCAATCCCTGTACCAGAAATCCCAGCGCATTACTCCAGAATACCAGCATGGGGCTTATTCCTGCGGTGAAGGCCTGACCGCAGATGCCGGTGAATGTCAGCGCACTGAAACCCTGCATAAAAATACTTACTCCCACCAGCCACCAGGTGCCCTGGCAGCCGCCGCGGAAATAATCGGATATGTCTTTGCTGAAACTGCGGAAAGTCATTCCCATCGCTATAACGAGTGCGAGATATACTGCGATGACAACGTATTCCACCCAGTGAATTGTAAACATGTAAGTGCTTTCTTTGGTTATTTTGTGATGTATTGTTTTTTTCTGTTTTATTTCGTGCTGATGAAACGCAGAAAACTTATATATATATTTCTTATGCCGCTGCTGATGCTGTTGGAATTGCACCACTGCATACCCTATGATGCGGCATCATGCAATAGAAACGGCATGAGGAAGATGAATTTATGAAACAATTAGGATCGGATGTTTTATATACGGTAATTCCGGTTGAATGAATATTGTCTTTTATGTTCCTGGGAAAAGACAGTTGAGATCTTATCCTGTGGGTACATAGTTTAATAATTCAATTCAACCGGAAGTGCCGGATAAATATTTGCACCCTGCCGGTTGACGGCAAGGCACAGTGTTTTTTACCAGGCAAACTGTAAATCTTTTTTGCCTTTTATGCTGATAATAACGCCTTTTTCATCACTCCGCACGGAAATTTTATCCGCTTCTTTTTCCGGAGTGATTGCAACGGCGAATATGCCTTTCTGCATGTTGGGGGCAAGCAGTTCCGCTGTGTTGCGGGCAGTGTTGGTCCAGCTCATGACGTTTTCAAACATGCAGGAGCGTTTGTATTCTTCCGGAGAATGATCCCGGAGAATGTAACGGTTGCCGTTCTTCATGGTAGCGATGAAATCACGGTTATTGATCTTCATGCCGTTGGCTCCGGAGAGCAGACGCAACTTGGTGTCGCGGGGAGTGTCAAGCGCGATTTTATCAACCACCACCATGCTCTTTTCTTCCGGCAGGAATACCAGCAGCCGCTTGTAATCCGGGTTTACCGTGAGTTTGCCGTTCTTATCCGGCAGGAAATAGTAGGGGCCAAGGTCGCAGAACCAGGCAGAGTAGCCGGGGGTGTTCTCCTTTTTGTAAACCTTGGGAGACGGAGCTCCGGCAGGAAGTTTGTAAACCCGTACTTCGCCCACGTCAAACCAGGCTCCGCCTTCACCGGCCTGTCCGATAAAAGCACCTTTTCCTTTGCGGTCATCTTTGAATACTGCCAAATTGTGATTGGTGGTCATTTTTTCTCTGGCATATTCCATGCCGGGGATCACCTGATCGTTGCCGACGTAGAAAGAGAAGTTGCCCTGTTCCGGGTAGCAGTGTCCGTTGGAGAGAGTCGGCCCCATGAATTTACGGGCATCGGAGCCAACCGCATCGCCGCAGCGTATGCCGATGAATGCCGCTTCCGGATCGCTCCAGGAACTGCGCGCCATGTAGAGACCGAGATGTTCTCCATTGCGGAAGAGCGGCAATGAATCCGCCGCTGCCGGTTTGATGTCCGGGTTGTAGAAGAAGAGTTCACGCCAGGCATTGGACTTCAAATACTGGGGACCCATTTTCTCTGCGATCAGGTTTTCTTCGCCGAGTCTTTCCCGGCAGAGATCGCCCAGCCGCTGTGCCACCGGATCATTGTGGATGGAGGCCAGCAGATACCAGAAAGTGGCTCCGGAATACTGTTCCGGTTTGCTGTCGCTGTAAACCATAAATCCGGTTGTTCCGGGCAGCAGGGTGGAAAGACGTGCCGGAGCCTGTTCTTTGATGACCGGGGCTTTGAGCATGTCATACTTCATATTCAGCAGTGGAGTAATAATGGTTGCCACGTCGTAGAACGGGCGCAGCCCGTAATCCTGATAGAGGGGACCTTCCACCGGATGACCATCGGCAGAGTGGACGCCTTCCACAAAATAGAAGTTGGCTACCATTTCATCCAGCAGATTTTTCAGTTCGCCGGGTTTCAGCGGGTCTCCGTCTTCGGTCCACAAAGTGACCGCGGCAAGACCCATGATCTTGTGTACAAACCAGTTATGGTTGGCGAGGAACTGGCCGTATCTCCACATGTAGCAGCCGACCCATTCCAGGCCGATCGCGTAACGGGCCGCTTCGATCAGGCGGAGCCGGATCCGGTCGCGCAATTCTTTGGGAAGTTCATTGTAAAGCCAGTCGTAGGTGAGAGCCAGGCTCAACTGGGCATGAGCAACGGGAAGATCCTGTTTCGGCAGCCCCCAGTCGAGGAGTAAATTTACATAACGGTAAAGATTTTCTTTGTAAACAGCTTTGGCGGCGGGATCAGTTTCGATCACATAGGCAACCAGCAGCCACTGCGGGGCATCCCCGAGACTGCGCAGGGGATCTTCCACTTCCATATTGGGTTTCTGCGGGTTGAGTTTGCAGAAGCCGTCCGCCTGGCGTTTGATCGCTTTTACGATGCGTTCGTAACGCGGATCCTGCGCGCGTTTCTGAATTTCACTGAGGGGAATACCCAGCGGCAGCAGTCTCGGATGCGGTGCACTCAACGCCGGTTTGGGTGTATAAAATTCACTGCCGGAGGGAATTTTGCCGAACTGTTTTATCAATTCGGCTTTGCGCATATTGATGTGACGTTCGCCGGCGGCGATGGCCTTTTTGCGGGCGCCTTCAGCATCGAGGAATGCCACCGGGGCAGGGTGAGTTAAATTTTTGACTTCAGGTGTGTATTTAAGTGAAACATCTTTCCACTCCAATATGCCGCTGGAGTTCATCAGATAGTTGAGCACAGTTACGCTTTTGATCCGTTCCGGCAGCCGGAAAGTTCCGGTAACCGGCGTCCAGTCAAAGGTGCCGAGAGTGGGTTCCACCCGGCCGGGGCGGTTGTTTTTGTAACGGGGAGCAAAGGTAATTTCAGTGCCGTCTCCATGTATTCCTGCCAGCGCAATCCTGACCACCGGGCCTTCCCCGCCGCTGATATTTTCGCCTTTCACCATGGCGTGGAAAGTAACCAGTTGGCCGTCGAATTTGGAGACGTCGGGAATACCGGAAATACCGTACTGCATCCGGGATACGCCTTTGGTAGCATCCATCCGGCACAGCGTGGAACCGCCGGGCAGCGGGGAAAAGGTGAATACGCCTTTGCCGCCGGCGGCCATAGAACCCCAGCTCTTCCAGGGGGCGCGGCTTCCGGCCTGCTGGATGGAATTCAGCCACAGCAGTTCCTGACCGCTTTTGACGTCTTTAAGGTCGGGAATTTTCACCTTGGCAATATCCTGAGCCATCTGCATGGCTCTGCCCTCGCTGGTCAATGAAGCGAGAGTGAGTGAAGATTTCGGCAGATTGGCCGGAACCTCCGCCGGCGTGGTGTTAAGAACAAAATTCCGGATGGCAAACTGCAGATAATTGGAGTCCTCCGGATTCATGCTCGGATTGATGCGGAATTGCGGAGAGGTCTGCTCCGGCATGAAGTAATCAAATTTCCCTTCGCACTGGAGAACGCCGTTGACGATCAATATGGCCTTTTTCTCCGCCGGATAGATCCGGATATCAATCTTGGTCCAGTTTTTCAGATTGGCAGGGATACCTTTGTCATCGCAGACGGTCAGCGGCTTGGTTTTGCGCGACACCAGTACTTTAAGGTCTCCATTTTCGCCGACCGATAAACGGACATAGTTTCTGAGGTTGATACCGCCCACATCCTGACCGCGCCCCGGGGTAGGGGTATTGAGGACCTTTACTTCAAATGAGATTTGGAAATTTTTCTCAGTGGAAAAATCCGCGCCCATTTTTGAAGCAAGATTGGGCAGCATAATATCAAGTCCGGCAAACCGGGTGCGGGCGGAATCATTTTTCGCCGGGAAAATCACCGCCGGAGCTCCATCCACCTCGGCAACTTTAGTGATTTTCACGCCACTGAAAATTTTTCGGCTGTCGGTTGCCGGGTCCTGTCCGATCTGATATTTGCTCAGATCGATTTTCAGTTCTGCGGCCTGGCCGCTGCAAAACAGCAGCAACGCCGCCGCAAGTGCAGGATATTTTACGTTCATCAATGCATCCTCCTTCATAATGTGATGAGTAAAAAAATGGTTTTTTATGCTTTATATAAATTATTATAGCAATCTTTTATTTTTTGTCAAGTATTGATTGATTTATTTTTATATTTTTTATTTTTTAAGAGGTTTTTTTCTGCGCACAAAATAAAAGAAAATATGTTTTACAATTGGGAAAAATAATATGAAAAATAACTTTTTCAGCTTGAAAATTATTATTTAACGGGAAAAAGTTTTGAATAAAAAGTGTTTATCAAAAAAGATGAGACAAATTATTTTTTCTTGGTAAAAAATGGCAGTTTTTCTTATAAAAACTTGTATAATAATATGATAAAAATCCCCGTGATAGCATGGAAAATAACAAAAATATCATCATGAAAAAAATGTTTGCCGGGTGGTAAAATAATTTTTATTACATACTTTTTCTCCGGATATTGGTGATATCTGCTGATTTTGGCAGTTCGCGCTTTTGCAATACAGGTATTTTGCAAAAAAGGATAAATATAATTACGGAAAATGCTTAATTTGCCGGCAGCGGAAAACACAGTTTGAAAAAAAATCCGTCAGGGCTATATTAAAAAGAATGTGTCCGTGAAAATTACCTGTCAACTGAGTCATGAAATCCGGCAGTATCTGCCGGATGATAATATTGGATAATAATAAGGAGAAAAAAATGCGGAAAAATTTCGGAGTTCAAACCTGGCTTTATCCTATGCCGGTACTGATTATCGGAACCTGGAATGAGGACGGTTCTCCCAATGCCATGAATGCCGCCTGGGGCGGGATCCATGATACCAATCAGATTGGAGTTTGCATTGATCCGGGACACCGGACGGCGGAAAATCTGAAAGCAAAGAAAGCATTTACTGTGAGTGTCGGCGATGCGGCACATGTTACAGAGTGTGATTTCGTGGGGATTGTTTCCGGAAATAAGGCGGCGGATAAATTGGCAAAAGCCGGTTTTCATATTCATAAATCGGAGTTTGTGGATGCTCCCGTTATTGACGAATTGCCGATGACGCTGGAGTGCCGTTTGCTGAGTTATGATACATTAACCGGATGTGCGGTAGGTGAAATTATCAACGTCAGTGCTGATGAACGGATTTTAAACTCTGACGGCAAAATTGATCCTGCCAAATTTGAGCCGATCACCTTTGATCCGGTAAATCACGAATACCGGAAACTCGGTGAAGTTGTCGGAAGCGCGTTTAAAGTTGGCAAAAAATTGCTGTAAGTGCTTTGGAAAAAATCTGTTTTGCGGCAAACGGCAACAGGGGAGTGGCGGCAGTGTTTTTCCTGAATTTTCCGGATAAATGCTGCCCAGAAGAAAATAAGGCATTAAGTAACGGAGGAAAAAATTCCGGACGTTCCGGTATGGTTTTAATGCGGGAAATATCCGGAAAATTTTCCTCCCGGATGCCGGGTGAGAGTTATTTTCAGCAGTTTGCCGGATATCGCATCGCGCGTGACAGGTCTGGAAAAATATATCCGGAATGCTGGAAATAAACAGAATTCCGGGGTGAAGAATATTTTGTTTTCAGGTACAGTTTGCTGCGTGCCTTGCTTAATCTGTGTGCAGTAGAGCTGTGCTCGAAAATCAGTTTAATTTCAGAAGTTTCCGGGCATTGCCGGAAAAAATCCGGTTTTTCTCCTCTTCGGTCAGATCAAGAGATTTGACAAAAGCAATTCCATCCGCCTGTCCATACCACGGGCTGTCACTGCCGAAAAGGATTTTGTCCGCACCATGTCTGCGGATGATTTTGGTAAGGCGTTCCGCAGTGATTTCCTCCGGTCCGATGAAAGCCAGATCAAGAAAAACATCTTCGCCGACCAGAAATTTTTCCACTTCGTCATACATTTTCAGCCCGCCAAGGTGGGCGAGAACAAGTTTCAGTTCAGGAAAACGGTGGTGGAATGCGGCCAGTCCCTCCGGGTCGGTTTTGAACGGAGCAGAAAATTTTATGTCAAATCCGCAGTGAGTAAGAATAAAAAATCCGAGTTCAGCACAGCGTTCCCAGACGGGGAAATAACGTTCTTCATCAAATTTGAAGTTCTGATATTCCGGATGCACTTTAAGGCCGGCAAATCCCATGTCGTGCAACATATCCAGATGTTCCATCACATCAGGATCGGCAGGGTGAATTGAGCCCAGCGCGATGATGCCGTCCCGGCTTTCATTTTTTGCCCAGGTATTTACTCCCATGCAGTTTGCCGGGGTATTCACCAGCGGGAGCAGAACCGAAATATCCACCTGATTTTTCTGCATGGATTGGAGCAGGTCATTGCGTCCGCCATTGATGGCAGGGGTCATCAGACCCTGTACCGAAGCCATAGCTTTGGCAACAATTTTTTCCGGATAATAGTGAGTATGAAAATCAATTATCATAATAAAAATAACCTCCGAAAAATGATTTTCCGAAAATATCTTTTCTCCTGCGGCAACCGGATATTGAAAAATATCCAACTGTAATTCCACATTTACTTCAAGAATTACAGTGTACGCAGGATAATTTTTGCCAAGTCATAATCCCGGCAGTACAGATTTGATTTATCCGCAGAAATTATTGCCGCAAATCAAACCGCAGACACCGGGAGATGCCATGTCTGAGTATCCTTATACCGGTGACTGAAAAATAACCTGCCGTCGGATGTTTTCAGCCGTAAAATATGTTTCAATACCGCCAGCTGATGAACTATTATCAACTGACGCAATCCGTATCCGGGAAAAATCAAATTTCCCTATGCCGCACATCATTGAAGCATGCCTTCAACTTAAAAGCATACACCGTAAAAATGACCTGATGTCAATTTTTTCCTGCTGCCGTGCTGTCCGGAAGGCCTGTTCGGAAAAGAAGTCTATCCAACCTGAAACATCGTCTGACAACACAGCATACCGGAGTTTATGAAAAAATTTTCATATTTGCATATTCAGGTTTCCGGGTTACGGAACTAAACCGTTGCCAGAGACGGCAAATATGATTTCCGGGGAAAACGCTTTAAATCATTTGCCGTCTGCCGGAATATCGTTTGGGGCATTTGATCCCCAACTCCCGGCACAAATATTTCATCTGCCGGAATATCGTTTCAGATATTCTATTCCTGCTCCGTGGCACAAATATTTCATCTGCCGGAATATCATTTCAGATATTCGATCATCCCGGTCAAAATATTCTATATATCCAGATGGCAGAATCCCCTGTTTTGACAGAACAACTCATTATCCGGCGGTTAAATGCACTGCTCTTCAAAGAAGAAAGCCCAGCCTCCTGCGGAGGCAGAGCTTTGCATGCTGACAGGACAAATCTGGTGCCTCCGGGATATGAAGGCTGTCTTCAAACAAAACAAATTCATCTGCCGGAATATGCGCCTGTTTCAAAAATGCCTGCACAACGTATAGATGCCCCCCGCCACTCACAGCAGGTCAAATTCACTTCTCCAGAGTGATTGATCCGCAGATCACAGGCAGCCCAATCTTATTGGCGCATATTGAGAAGACAAAATATTCCCAGGTGAATGCCCAGGTCAACCGGTGATAAAACGGTACTTTGCTGATGTCCAAGTCTCATCCGGAGACATCCTGCATCATACATACGTTTGACCTTGCCGGAGATAATCTATATCCTGCCGACCAACTAATGTCCGCCGGAGCTACCCCCCGCCGGAACTGACTCACCCCCGTCGGAGATAATCCGCATCCCCCCGGAGCTACCCCCCGCCGGAACTAACTCACCCCCGCCGGAGATAATCCG
>CASECL010000087.1 GCA_949286445.1 uncultured bacterium
CAGAATCGGCAGTTTCAGCAATGCTTTCATTACCGGATCATCCGGATCAAGATTTTCTATCCCGGTACGGATATAAGGATGCTTTTTTTCAGTAAAAAGACCGCCGGCATTGCGGAGCATCATCCCCACCCCCTCGGTTATTTCCACCCCATTGGTCAGCAATCCTACCGGAAGACGGATAAGATTTACCCCCAAAGCCCCGATTGAACTGTCCGCCCAGTCCGATCCGCGGTGCGGCACCGCCAGAAATACAATCCTTTTCACAAAATCAAGCTTCTTGAAATCAATCATTTCATCCAGCATAACTCTCTGCTTATCAGTAAGTTTATTTCTTACTTCCTCTTTTGACGCGGAAAAGAACTCCTGATACAGCCGTCCGTCCGGATTCATCGCCGCGGTTTTGCAGACCAGCCCGCCCATGCTGTGGCCGATCAATACCATATTATCAAAATTTTCCAGACTTCCTTTTGCCGCCGCTTCCTCACGGATACCGGACAATGCTTTGCGGAACTTTCCGGCAGAATACAGCACCGGATTGCCGCTGGAGTAGGTAAAGCCCCAGAATTGGAATCGCTCCCGCAATACCGGATCAGCATAAAGAGTATTTATCATTTGCAGCCAGGTATGCAGAGATGACATCAGACCGTGAACGAAAACCACCGGTATCTTATCCGGCTGATAGGGTTCCAGCAAATACAACCCCTCCTGAGCGGAAGTACTGTCCGGACGGAGCATATAGAGCAGATCCCCAAACTGCAATGGTTTATTAACCCGGTAAGCCAGCGGGGTGGAAAAATCCAGTGTGAGCGGTATATTGATCACTTTTCCCCGCCCTGCCGGCAGACTTACCTGCTCTGAACGCAAAACATCAAGATAACGGAATTTGGCTTCGATTTTTCTTCCGCCCTCAGAGGGTTTCTCAAACTGGAGCAGCAGAGTTGCCGGCATAGTCGAACCGGCGGGAAAATGCTTCTGCTCCATTCCGGTCTCCAGCACCAGCGGGCAGCCGATGCCGAAACGGTAACTGTCTAAACGCAAATTCGATATTTTCACTGCGGCACAAGGGAAAATATTCTTATACCTTTCTCTCGGCCAGGGCAGCTCATATTCCGGCCTGGAAAAATGCACTTTCACCCCGTTAAGAAGCTCAATATTGTAATCAGAACTGTCCCCAAGTCCGCGGCTCTGCAAATAAAGATAAAAACGGGTCAGACTCTGGTTGTAAATCCACATCTGCTCAATCCGCATCGGATTGTAAA
Organism: uncultured bacterium; assembly: GCA_949286445.1. GTDB lineage: Bacteria > Verrucomicrobiota > Lentisphaeria > Victivallales > Victivallaceae > CASECL01. The sequence continues at coordinate 1,260 of CASECL010000087.1, forward strand.
CGTTGTCTTCCGGGCGGTCAAAGGCGGCAAGGTAATCGTAGCTGAAGAGTGCCGCCGAAAGAAAATAACGCATGGCAAGGTCGCTGTCATCTGTATTGATCCCGGCATTCCAGCAGAAATCAGACAGCACCGGAAGCAGTACTGTATTTTTTTCCTCCTGGTAGTAACGCGACAATTTCTTCACCACCGTCTCCGGACTTTCATCCGTCAACAGCAGATTTGCCAGCACATTTCTGGTTCTTTTCCGCAGGCTGCTGCCGCCGTACTCATCGCCGTAGGCGGTGATCTCTTCATTGTCCGCCTCTGCCACCCGTACATCCGTCGAAGCGCAACCTCCGGAGAATAACACTGCCATAATCAATGCACCTGAAATAGAAAAATGCGCCGCAAAACGGCAGACAGAATTAATTGCGGTCATTTTTCATCTCCAGACAATGGTAGATCTGCGGGATCAGATATTTCAATATCGCCGTGGTGGGCAGAGCAAAAATCATTCCGGCAATTCCGGCAAAAATCCCGCCCAGCATCACCACGATTATGGTCTCCAGCAGAGTCAGTCCCAGCGATTCGCCGAAAATCAGCGGATAAAGAATAAATTGTTCAATGACAGTATTCTGAATCAGATAGACCGCGAATACCGCCAGAAGCTGCAGCATAGTCGCATGCGCCCCTCCCGCGGCCAGAGTCACCAGCATGGTAAGCAGAACCGCTGACAACGGCCCGATAATCGGCAAAATTACGCAACAGGCGGTTATCGGCCCCAGAATGTAAAAATACGGTACTCCGATCAGATAATAAGCCGTAGTGTAAACCAGAAGATCTATTCCGATTAAACTCAAATATCCCCGCAGCCAGATTTTCAGTTTCTCAATAATTTCTCCGATAATGCGCTGGGCTTCGGCAACCACTCCCTCACTGGTTTTAGGCATCCAGGTGCCGCTGAAAACAGTATTTACCAGATATTCACTGGGTCGGCTGGCACTCTTATTTTCCGAGCAGTAGGCCGCCAGTTTGGAGAGGAAAAGCAGGAAAAAGAATATGGTCAGCAGTAAATTTACCACAAAAGATATTGCCATACCTATCATATCCGCCGCAAAAGTCAACATGCCGCCGCTCCGGCGGAACAATATGAACATCAATTCCTTCTGTGCTTCCGGATTATTGATTATCTCTCCTATCTGCTTTACCGCGAAACGGATTACCGGATTGCTTTCCACATCATCGCGGTGGGTTTCCAGGTAATCCCGGAAACGGTCGATAATATTCCGCCAGCCGTTCATCACGCTGCTCTCCGGAGTGGTTAAAGCCGCATTTTCATCCGCCCTGCCCTGTTCTGCAGCATTTGTTTTTCCGACTTCAGCCACCTCAAATGCCTTTGCCCGGTCAAGTTCTTTTTCCACGCGGTTGACCACTGAGTGTTCCACTGTTTTCTGTTCGGAAACAATGGGGGCAATACTTTTTTTCACATAAGTCTTGGAGAGCGAAAACAGCAGCAGCACCGCCAGCAGAAATACCAGAAACAGCGTTCCGCAGGTAAGGCTTATCGCCCGGGCGGAAAGCATCTTACGCCGGGCCGACTCCAGTTCCTCTTCATCCGGCACCCGTCCGCGACGGGTCAACTTTTCCGACAGGGCCCGGAGCGGCGAAATGATAATTGCCATAAAATTGAAACATTTGCGGAAAACGCCGTTACCGCTGTTCAGCCGGCGTTCAAAATACTGTTCCAGCGGCAGCATCATATAAGCAAGAATGAGCCCGAAAATCACTGATTTAAGTACCGTGGCAGTCAGAATAAATACTGCTAATACTCCCAATGCCACCAGTATTCCGGCACCGGATTTTAAAATCAACTTACGCTGTTTTATCCGCAAGTCAATGTCAGTTAGCATATTGGAACACTTTTCCCGCGATACCCCCAGTTTATCCGCCAGCGGGAAAATATATCCGTCCCGGTTTCTGCCCTCACGGCGTTCCCGATCCAGAGCAAGAAGAATATAGACCAGACGCTCCTTCTTGTCAGCGGAAAGGTCCCCCAATGCCTCCACCGCCTGTTCCGGAGTAATCGTTTCCGCCTGATGCAAATGGGTCATAATCAGGGAGAGTTCATCCGGAGTGTAATACTCTGAAAACTGCTGCCGGACAAATCCCACATCTCCCGGTTCCATTCCGGCATCGCCGCCGAGCACCGTTTTTATCAGCGAAATAATTGCCGAAAAAACAGTATCCGGATTTCCTGCCCGGCCGGGCAGCGGCAGGGCGTCAAGAAATTCACGCAGTGTTCTGCCGCGACCGAAAGAACTGATTTTCCGATAAAGATTTTTACCGCTCTCAAACATGTTTTTTCAACGATAATTTTACTGCTGTTCTGAAATTCCGGATTTTTTATATACACCGCCGATTTTTATTCAGCGGCCTCTCTTAACTCCGGCCGTCTTTCCCGCACCCGATCTATGCCGCAATTATCAAACTCAAGCTGTTTTCTCCGCACCCGATCTATGCCGCAATTA
>CASECL010000088.1 GCA_949286445.1 uncultured bacterium
AAAAAAATGGGGCTGTAGCTCAGTTGGCTAGAGCGATACGTTCGCATCGTATAGGTCATGGGTTCGACTCCCACCAGCTCCACCATTATGAAACTTATATGCCGATCGGTGTTCCGGTCGGCTTTTTTGTTTTTGCAGCTGAGTTCTGGGCTGAATTGGTTTATTCCCGGCTGGATGATTTGCAATTATAATTTTTCATGCTATTTTGTTTTCTCTAAAGTAATATGATGCAGTGTTGTTTAAAAAACTTGTCCGAAAGGAAATAAACAATGAGCATTCCGGAAGATTTGAAGATTTTCAGCTTGATTTATGAATGCCGCAATTTTGTACTGCTGCCCTTGATTGTACTTTGGTTAATTGGCGGAGGGTATTTGCTTTTCCGGCTGAAAAAAGTATTTTTCCTCTGGCTTTTGATATTTCCGCTGGTGATTTCCCCGTTACAAATTGCATTTGTTTACAGCGGCTGGCATTACCGGATGGAGTTGCGGGATCGTTTCGGCACGTATCCTCGAGGAAAGATGAATGGTGTTATTTCAAAATCTGTCAATATCAATTTGATGCCGCCGGAGATTCGTGCCGAATACGCCAAACACAATTATCATCCCCGTTACCGGGATATGAAAGCAATTACGGTTCGCGCGATTGTATTTACGTCATTCTTTTACGTTTTGGGCGGGCTGGGCTATTGGGCGGTTTTTCTGTTCAGGAAAAGGAATGAAAATAAACGTTCAAAACCGCCTGCAGAAGCATAGAAACGAAACGGATTTTGCAAAAAAACAGGAAAATTTCCTGAATGAGTTTTTTCACTCCACGAAAAAAAGATGTTTCGTGATTACCCCGTTATTTTAGGCATTATGATACCGGACATGCCGGCATGGGTGTCACATTTTTGGCTGACAATCAGACTGCTTGGGATAAATATGGTATATAATTGGTATTCTCAACTTTTTCATAAAAAATTTTCCGGTCTGAATGAGATGTGCCGTGAAGATTGACTGCTGTCAAGATAATGGATAAGGATTAGACCATATGCTGAAAAATATCGGTGCAATTGTAAAATCAGCAGATGCCTGCATAGCGCGTGGTGATTATGAGAAGGCCATCGCTGAATATGACCTATTGATATCATATTTGCCCGGGAATCCAGAATATTATGCACTGAGAGGCTATTGTTATTCAAAAAGACAGCAGTTTGCCAATGCCTTGAGGGATTATTCTTTTGCGATTGCCTTAAAGCCGGATGCCCCTTCGACATTGTTTAATCGCGGCAGAGCTTATTTCGCCATAGGAGAGCATGAGCTTGCCCTTGCTGATTATCAAAAAAGCGCAGAGTTATCTCCTCAATGGGATGTTTTTTTTAATATTGGAATAATTTATCGCTGTCGCCATGAGTTTGAGCAGGCTCGTAAATTTTTCCGGAAGGCTGTCCTCCAGAGGGATTGTGATTGCAAATCAGTAAATCATGAATTGATGTCTCTCATGCACATCATTCAAAAAAAATCCCTGTTGCGTACTGTTCCGTGTGGGCGTTTCAACAGATCTTCAGAAATAAGAAGACTTATCCGGAATGCACAGAGGCATATCAGGTATGGGGCATGTGAAGAAGCATTGCCCCTGTATCATGAACTGGTGACTCGGGAACCACATAATGCTCAATTTCTCCTTTTGCGCGGGTGCTGTTATTTTTATATGGAAAGCTATGAACTCGCCCTCAACGATTTCTCTATGGCCGCGGCGATGGCTCCGGAAAATACCGCCGCATGGATCAATCAAGCCCGGGTTTATATGAAAATGAAACAACCAGATATGGCAATTCGAGTGTTAAAAAAGGCTCATGAACTGGAAGATGCCTGGGATATCTGGTATTTGCTTGGCATTATACGCGAAGATAACTATGAGTTTAATCAAGCAAGACTCTGTTATTTAAAAGCTTTACAGCGAGCCCCGGCACGGAAATTTTTAAATGTTGCACTCCGTAAGCTTATGCGACGGATTCGCTTAACGTCTGGTCTTCGCATTGTGAAGACTACGAATACGGGAGAAAGCAGTGCTGTCACCCGAAAAGCCTTATCTCTCATGATGGAGGGAAATTGTGAAGATGCATTAAATTACTGTAATACCCTGGTTGAACGCTTTTCACAATGCCGTTTCCGTTATGAAATGCGTGGATGCTGTTTTTACTTTATGGAAGAGTATGCAAAAGCCTGTGAAGATTTTTCTGCACAATTGAAACTCACCCCGCACCGGGCGTCCACCTGGTTCAATCGGGCTCAGGCTCATGCCGCATTGGAAAATTTTGCCGAAGCACTGTCTGATTTGGACGCCAGTGAAAGAATATTGCCGGAATGTGATATCACACTTATACGGGATTCTATTTATAAGTATCGGAAGAAAATAGAAGTGGAATCTCCAAAATTAGATATTGTAATCTCCGATGATCAGATAACTTGATATTGTAAACGGTTTATATCGGGTTAAGGCATCTGGAAAATTGCAATCAATAAGCTGCGGCATATATTAACTTAAAGATTTTTACTACAATTCTTCATAAAAATTTGCCCGGACTGAATAGAGGCGCAATAAAATGAATTTGGTCAAAAAAATATTTTTGGGGGTGACTGTTTTTACTTTATGCGGCACAGCTGTGTTTTTATTGCTATTAACAGTATCAGGTTTTCTCTTCGGAATAAGTATTGCAGTCTTTGGTGAAAAAGAATTAAACGGTATTTTTTTCTCAAAAACAGTTTCGGAACATATAACAGAGATTGTCCTCGTTTGTATCTGGTTGTTGGGCGCAGGAACTGGTTTTATTGCTAATATTGTAGCTCTATATAGAATTATAAAATATTGCAGAGAAAAATAATCCCGAGTTTTAAGTTTCTTTACGACAGCAAATACTTAAATGGTTGCTATCAGTGGAGGACAGGTTGTCAGGAAATAAACGGAAAGTGATTTATCCAGCTATTTTAAAAATGTGCAATTTCTTCTGATATTATTCTGTAATAATTTTATTGTCAGTTTTTTAGAATGTTTTGAGTAAAATCAGCAGCAGACCAGATACTCCTGAATTGCAATCTGTTTTTTTATATGCTATCTTACCTTCGATGACAATAGTTTGGCACAATAAGATATTGTATTGACTGCCAAATTACCAATCCGGAGAACTGACTACTACTGTTTTCTGTCGAAAAGAGATATTGGTTTTTGCGCATGGCGGAATACGGTTCACAGCGTATGCTTTGCAGTAAAGATAAGGTTGGTAAAGGGATAGTAAAGTCTTCACGATGTTATGCAAAATGAAATATAAATCGTTGGTAATATTTGTCATTTTGCGGGCAGCAGGAGCTTTTATTGCTGAACATAATTCGTATCAATGCAATATGAATGAGCTGGATTATTTCTTTCCGGGATGTCTTTTGCCCTGCCTTTTTCCCTGATAGAATTTATTCAGCCGCTTGGTCAAAACCGTTATTTTTTACGGATTACACTTATGATTTTGGTTGCGGTTTTTTGGTGGTACGTTGTTTTATCTTGTTCTGCGGATAATAAAAAAATTATGGACCGTTTTGAGGCTGTCTGTTCAAGATGGTATAGAAGGATGCCTCATTTCAGAACTGGAATAAGATCAAAAATCAGAATTACGTTATTTGCCAGTTATTGCTGAACCGGAGGAAAAAAGTAGTTGTTTTGCATAAGGTATATATGATTTCGTTTTCACCGGTTTGGCAGTTTTGAGAATTTATGGAAAAAACGGATGGAAACTGTCGTAAACAGAGTAAAAATTATAAGGAGTTGGCGATGATTTTGGAAAATACGCCCACCATGGAGACCCCGCGGTTGATATTGCGGAAATTAACCGATTTTTCTGCGGACATGAATGCTATGTTTGCCATCCTGAGCGATGAGAAAACCAATATCTTTTTACCCTGGTATCCGGTAAAAAATATGGATGAAACGATGAAACATGCCCGGGAACGGTATTTTGATTTCTATCAGAAAAATTCCGCATACAGATATGTAATTTGCCTGAAAAGTGATAATATTCCTGTCGGCTATGTCGGCCTTGGCGATGATGAAAGCCATGATTTAGGCTATGGTTTGCGGTCTGATTTCTGGCATCGCGGCATCATGACAGAAGCTGTTACCGCAGTAGTTGAACGACTCCGGCAGTCCGGATATGATTTTATAACTGCAACTTGCGATCTCAATAACCCCCGGAGCGGTGCAGTAATGAAAAAGGCGGGGATGAAATATTGTTACAGTTACATAGAGCAATGGAT
>CASECL010000089.1 GCA_949286445.1 uncultured bacterium
TCATAATACCGCAGTTAATTCAATATGCAAAAATTCCACTTAACGCTATATCCCACCCGATGACTTCTGCGAAAGACCTCTTGCCTGAAATTATATACTTTATGACTATCAGCATTCCAACGCCTGGTGAATATTTTAAGGTAAAAAAACACTTTCAATATGTGGTTAAAACAGTTTTTTTGCAATCATAATATGCCATACTGTTTTATCATGTTGCCATGGATAAATTTGACCATCATTTTTTTAAAAAACCTGAAAAAGTGTTCTGATAACACAAAAAATACAACTTTAAAACTTTATTTTATTTATTTTGTTTATTGTATTTTCTGCATTCCACCCGGATGAAACTCTGCACCAGCCGGGGGACTCCGCGGCCGGTGCGGCAAACTTGATCTCAACGCCGGGAATTTTCCACCAGTACCAGCATGCCGAACGCTCCCGGATCCCAGGCCGGAGGCAATCCCCTGCCCCACAGCATTGAAGCTTGTTTCCGTCTGCCGTCTCCGTCATTGAGCGACAAAGACAGTCCGATTTTTCTGCCGAATTCACCCTGTATGCCACCCAGATCACTCCAGGGCATGGCTATTTCATAACAGGTCTTATTCCCCTCCCGGCGGACTGAAATATCATAGATGGAAGAATCTTTAGCTAATGAACCCGGCTTCAAACCGCCGCTGAACTTTTCCGGCCGGTAAATAGTGTGTTTGCCGCTTCCGCCCGGCGCAACCGAACTTACCTGAAACAGAAAGGCCTTCCCCTCTTCGCCCGGCAGCCGGTTCTGCGGATGAATGCCGATTTCCACACTGTCTCCCGATACGCATCCGGCTTCGGCGGTTCCGGTACGGTGTTCCCGGTCAATAACTTCAATTCCGACATAGAGATTTTGCTCATCCCAGTTGAAATAAGCCGCTCCGCTGAATTTATCCGGACTCCAGTCATATTCCCCGGACCACTTTTTCAACTGACTGCGCCCCAGAAGCGGTATCGGTGCAGAACGGTCAAAGTCATCCAGATTGCCGTCAATCCTGATTTTTTTACTCTTCGGCGCAAAAGCAACATATTCCGTTCCCTCATATGGGGTCAGTATCGCATTGTCAATCATTGACCAGCCTTTGCCGAAACAAAGCGGAGTGCAGGAAATCCGTTCCGTTTTTTCAGGAATATCAACTACGGCAGAGAATATGTCCCAATATTTCTGAGTTACCGGGGCCTGGAAAATTTCCAGCCAATGCCGGGTAACACTCCGTTTGTCCGCAGTAACAAAGGAAAAATTGCTTCCGCTCTGGAGATTATCCGATTTTATCCACAGGCTGTAAAGATATTTTCCCGGCACAAACGGCCCTTTCGGGTCCTGATACAGAGAAACATACTGTTTTCCATCGCCCTGAAAACGGAAAACCCAGTCACCGTGCCCCGGTTCATCCGGAGACTGAAAACGGAAACGTTCACCGGATTTTGCCGGAGACAGATTCCAGAATAACGGCAATTTTTCATTTTTATCCCGGGCGGATTCAAAACCGGGATTTTTCAACAGATTTCCCACTGCTTCCGGCTGAATTACATTTACCTGCAAAATCTTTTTCACCACCGGAAATCCCGGCATTCTGTAGGTAATTCTGATAACCGGCATGAAACTGCCGGTTTTATCCGCTTTAAAATAAAAACGCTCCTGAATTGTGTTTCCCGGCTCCAATTCATTGATCTCAATCGGTTTTGCCTTTCCGGGGGCATCGAGCAGTTCAATTTCACAGCTCAGCGGGATGTCAGCAAGGTTGGCAATCCGCACCGGAAGCTCCGCATCATGTCCTTTTACAAAACTCAGGCTGGATACTGCCGGAGTGACCATAAGCTGAGCTTTCAGAACATTGAGTGATCCCCCCTCAACTATGTATGGACTTGAATTCACCTTCAGTTTATGGACTGGTTTTTCCGGCAATATGGTTTCATTGCCCTGCTGATCGGTGATCATCAAATTACCCGGTCCGGCAGGCAGCAGAATTTCCTCACCGCCCTTCTCCCGGGAGGATACAATCATAACTGCGCGTTTTTCCGGCGTTTCAAACAATTTTACCGAATCTCTTTTTCCCAGGGAAAATTCACCCGCCAGCCTGGCATTCCAGAGCTTGGAAACCAGCACCGCCAGTGCCGCCGCGGACGGTCTGGGGCTCATATCTCCCCAGAAAATTGTCCAGTTACCGGCGGGATCCGGTTCTCCGGCAAAGAGCGTGATTTTCCGGCATCCGGCCAGAAGTTCCGCCGGAAACCGGGTGTAAAAGTAATCGCTCTGCGTTTTATCCTGAATTGCCTTTTCCAACGGCATGCCCCAGGTGGCTATGCCAACTCCGGTTTCATTGTCCAGCACCGGTATATTGGTTCCATTGTTTTTCAAATCGCTGTAAGCCATCTGTACGCCGTTGAAATCGCTGTAATGAACCGGCAACAGATCAATATATGATGCCAATCCGCCTGCCAGCAATGATTTACGGTAGGAGTTTGGCCACAATCCACCGGCGGCTTGAATTTCAAAAGACGGGTCTATGGCCCTGGCAGTTCTGGTAGCTATCCGGCAGAAACGTATGTAATCTTCCACCGGATTGACACAAAGATCTCCGGGGCAGATTTCATTCAGCCATTCAAAGCCGGAGATTTTGCCTTTTAACGCCGTTGCCAGACGGTGAACCACCGCTTTAAGCTGTTCATCCCGGAATGGGAACGGTATGTAATCCGCGCTCCAGCCGTCCGGTTTATCAATGGCCCATGCCGGCGGATCATGCAATACAATCCACGGGCGGATACCATGTTCATTCATTTCATCTACCGCCTCGATCAATCCGTTCAGATACCCGTTATTCCAGACGTTCTTACCCGGCTGCACACTGCTCCACTTAACCCAGGTGCGGCAGAAGCTCATTCCCAGCATCTCCGCCGCGGCGACGGCTTCACTGTTTCCGGCAAACTTCTGCCCGCCGAACGGAGTGGGTTTCCCCCCGGTAACCGCCTTCAGATCCGGAATCCGGGCAAAGGTGGTTTCTCTGGTTTCCCAGCCCGGCACGGAGACCCGGAGACGGAATGTACCGCGCTGTTCCGGCGGCAATTTTACGGGAATTAGCTGCCGTTTTCCGGATATATCCACCGGCATCTCTCCGGAAATCAATTCTCTGCCGTCCGGATGAAAAACCTGCCAGCGCAATTTTTTACCGGTACCGGCGTCAACCGCTTTGGTTCCATAAATTACATACATTTCCACCGGGCTTGAATAGGTGAAAAGATTTCCCGGCGCGGTGGAATCCAATTCAAAATAACCGTCTCTGCGCTGGAAACTTCCGGCTTCCACCCGGGTCTGCCACGGCCATAAACGGCCATCATTGCCGCAGAACTGGAGTATAAGCAGCATGCTGTCACCCAGCACACCTTTTTCCGGCGGCTGAGCTGAAAATGCTTCCGGGACCCGGATTTTGATGTTTTCTCTGGCCACAGTGCCGATCTTGCAATGGATTGGCGGGATATGAACCGGGTAGCCATTATGCTGGCGGCGGCGGGAATAGACGCCGTCCGGACAATCAATCCATGGACCAAGCATGGAAAAAGAAAGCTCGGTTTTCCCCCAGTCATCCTCCGGATCGACATAATAGGTTACCGGCAAAATAAATTCATCGCCGGATTTCAATGGATTGGTTTTCAATGATTTTCCGTCGGCCCGCTCAATTTTACCGGCACTGATCCAGCTTTTTTTCAGTGTTGCTGAAGCCGGGCGCGGAGGATTGACTCCTTCCACCTTTATTCCCGGCGAAACTGCCTCCTTTACCCGCTCATCCCAGCCTTTGGGACTCAGAAAATAATGGATTATTACCATATCAGAACCATTTTTCATCTCCGGCATACGGTAATGAAAAACTATTTCCTGCCCCGGTTTTGCCGGTTTGGGATCGCCGCCCCAGCTGCCGAAACCGAGATACTCTCCGGTCTGCTTTTGCAGATGGAGGTCGCCGCCGACTTTCATGCCGGGGGGAATATCTTTTTTCAGCTGCAGTTTTACCGAAAAATTACCTTTCAATTTGACGGATTCCGGAATTTCAATCCGGCACCAGTCAGTATCCATCACCTTTTTTCCGTCGACGTCCGCCGGAACTTTGGTTTTCTCTTTGGATTCCACTTTGATTTCGGGAGACACTGCCTCTTTCACCCGGTTGTCCCAGTCTTTTGAACTTAAAAAATACTGGATAACCACCGCATCAGAACCGTTTTTCATCTCCGGCATACGGTAATGAAAAATCATTTTCTCCCCCGGTTCTGCCGGTTTGGGATCACCGCCCCAGCTGCCGAAACCAAGATACTCTCCGGTCTGCTTTTTGAGATGAATATCGCCGCCGATTTTCATGCCGGAGGGAATATCTTTTTTCAGCTCCAGTTTTACTGAAAATTTTTCTCCCGGACCAACCCGGTCCGGAGTTTCCATCCGGCACCAGTCACTTTCCAGCACTGCGCCAAAAAGTGAAGTTACCCCCGACAGAACAACAGACATTATTACGGCTGAAAATCTCATGGCAATACCTTATTTTCGGATTAAATTTTTATTCAGGCAACTGCATTACCCGGGCATGGTTTTCTACCACCGCAGGAGAACTCCAGTTACCGCTTTTTTATCACCAGTGCTGCAAACAAAAAAAATGGTATTTTTCCGGCAGTAAATCTGTTTTAAAGTGCGGAAATTTTTAAAAATTTCCGCACCTGGAACCGCAAAATTTATTTCCCGGCGGCCTCAATTACCAGAATTAAATCACGTCCGCCGTCAGTAACCGACGGAGACATAAATTTTTTCTCCTCCCGTCCGGGGCATTCACCGTGTTCCACAACTACGCCGCTGCGCGGATTGATCCAGCGGTATTTTACTTGATCTGAATCAACCCCGGCAAGGTTAACCGTTATGGTTCGCGCTTCCGGGAAATATATCAGCATCCAGCGTCCGGCATCATCCCGGCAGGCCGTCGCAGTCCCGGTGCCGGTCCCGCGGAATGAACACAAAAATTCATTTGCCGGCAAACGGTCTCTGCACGGCAGATCATCAATAAGTTTCAAGGCATATTTCAACTGTTTGACTCCGGGTAAATCAAGTGCCTCCTGCCAGGTTATCCGGGGAACATTGACCGGAGTACGTTTGCCATCATAAAATTGCCAAAGGGGATGCGCACCGTAGGCAACTCCAGCCGCTCCGGCAATAAGCGACCAGTAGAATTCTCTCCGCACATCATGTTCATCCAGCCAGCCGGCCTCTCCGCCGCGGAAAGCATTGGGGTGTTCCTCATAATTGGGTTCGCCATTTACCACCGGGCGCACCGGCAGGAGCTCCCGGTCATGCTTGATAAGCTGCAGAGCATTGTCGCAGCGGGTATGGCCGCTTTGAATCATGTGAAAATCCACCCAGTCTTCCGCGTGGACACTCAGAGATGAACTCATGCCGCCACCCGGATGCAGTGTCATCAGGTGAGTTCCGCCGTCTCCTTCACGCACCCCCTCCGCCATTGCCCGCAATATCTGCAGCTGCTCCTGATTTGCCACTATCCGGTCACCGCCCATGATCCA
>CASECL010000090.1 GCA_949286445.1 uncultured bacterium
AAGGTAAGCCGGGAACATGAACTGGAATTTTCCCACCGGCATTTTTCTCATCTGCTGATGCTTTATCCGTTCCTTCAGCTTGACCTTGACCGCCCGGAAAACCGGGAATTGGCGATAAAATCGCTTCATCACCTGGACCGGATGGGTACCGGAGAATGGGTGGGATACAGTTTTGTCTGGATGGCGGCGGTGGCGGCGAGACTGGGCATGGGTGAACGCTCCCTGCGTTATATGCAGGACTTCATGCGCTGTTTCCTCAGCCGCAACGGCTTCCATCTCAATGGCGACTACCGGGATCAGGGGTGCACCAAGTACAAATACCGCCCGTTTACGCTGGAAAGCAACTTTTTCTTTATGGAGTGCTGTCACGAGCTGCTGCTGCAAAGCAATAATAACCGGGTAAGAATTTTCCCGGCCGTGCCGCCGGAGTGGCATAATATTTCATTTGAAAATCTGCGGGCGGAACAGGGATTGTCTGTCACTGCAAAAATGAGTGATCATAAACTCTCATATTTGAGCATAATTGCCACTTTCCCTGCCGAATTCGAACTGGAGGCGGATTTCGGCGGCGGCAGGAAAATTATTCCGGTAAAGATGGCCGCCGGAGAAAGCAGGACTTTTCATGAATAGAGTTATTGAATTTGATTTCCGGATTGAATGGGGATTCCGGATGGTCTATGCCAGGAGAATGTATCATGATATTTTTGACTGGTCGGGGAAAATAGATTGTTCTGACTCCGGCGCAGACTACCGGATTTATTCGCTGCATTACCCTCCCTGCATGTGGGGGGTGGTTTACGAGCCGGATGCGGAAACGGAGGAAACTTCACACTATTTCCACAGTGTACTCCGGCGGGATATCGGCGGAATAAGAGTGGCGGGAAAATGCGCCGGAAACAGTGTGTTTTCTCTCTGCAACCGTTACGGCAGATTTGATTTCACGCTCCGGGAACTGCTGGAAAAAGGCAGAATTATTTTTCCTGTCGGGCCGAAATACGGATTTTATTCCATAATTGTCACCCGCAAAGATTTTGAATATTTCGTTCTGCCGCCGCGGGAAAATGAATTGCGTTCCGATCCGCGGGACTGGCATCTGCCGGAGAAGAAAACCGCCCGGCGGGCAAAAATGTATACCCTTGCTCCGGGACAGGAACTCAGACTGCCTTTAACCGTGCCGCCGCGCCGCCGGAATAACAGTAAACTTGAGGTACTCTGTCACTTTACCGGCATGCCGCTGCTTGATCTGGATTCTCCGCTGCCGCCGCCGGAACCGGAAAAACCGGAAAGGCGGATGGATTATTACCATATCAATACTCCCGGAATACCGGAAGATGTGTGCTCCGGCGTATTGACCTTTGAACTTGGTTTCGAGGGTGAAAAAAAGTATCGGAAAAAACATTATTTCCGGTTTCACGATTTTGAAATCCAGCTGCGCGAAGACGTCTGGTGCCGCATACCGGCGGAACCGGGGGAAAAAGTATTTATTCTGAAAAATCCTGATACTTATTTTCCCTTTCACCTGACCACCGTCGCCTGGGAATTTGAGGAACGCACGGATATGGAACTTCAACTTCCCCGCTGGGCAAAAACCGGAGAAACTGTTTTCGGCCGTTTCTACCTCTTTGAACCGCGGCAGATTGAAGTTTTCCATGGCGCAACAGAAGAAAAATTCTGTCTCGACGGACAGGCCGGCTGGAATGAGCTTGCCATAACCCCCTGCGGCCGGGGAATGAAAAATTATCCGGTTAAAATCAGTGACGCCTCCGGCAAATCTGTTTCAGGGGTAATTCCGGAAACTTACACCCTCCCCCGGGAAAAATTTCCCCTCATGGTGGGAGCAGACCTTACCACCGTACCTCACGACGATCTGGGAGACATGGATTATGTACTGGACTACATGGTCAGAACCCAACTGGGAAATACGGTGCTTTTCAGATCGTTCCACCCCTTTCCGCTAAGCGAATTTCAACCTCCGGAGGAGTGTTTGAAACGCTGGGGTAAATTCTGCCGTGAACACGGGATTTTTGTCCAGAGCGTCAACTGTCACCGTTCCGGAGCTCTGGCCGGTGAAGCAAAAGAATATATGCATAATTCCGGCTTTCACGAGTATTCCGGTCTGGTCTATGCGATTGATCCGCAGCCGGGGGAAGCGGGAGCCAAATCCATGGTTGAAGCGGAACAGCGTTTCATTGATTACATCCATGCCGATGCCGTAAAAGATGCCGGAGTACGCGGCCGGGTGGGGTATGGAGATGCCTCCGGGGCGGCGCGCTATCTTTTCAAAGGCGGCGCGGAATTTCTCCGGGCGGAGACCATGGTGGGGCATACCAGCATGCTCTGCTCTCTGGTGCGGAGTGCCAGCGAAGTTTTCGGCCGGGGTGACTGGGGGGTGCATATTGCCATCCAGCATGCCTTTCAGCCTTACGATCTGGAGAAACATCTTTCACTCTATTATCTTTCGCTGGCAATTCCCTGGGCGATGGGCTGCAATGACATTTACGAGGAAGACAGCTTGTTTATGGTATTCAAAGAGCGTCTGCAATGCTGGCGTGACGCCGTGCCTGAACTCAAACGGAATATGACCAGAGAATTTTTCCATTTTGCCTCTCTTCATCCCCGTTCCGGGCACCTGAATAATGCCATCGGCGTTATTGAGGGCCGTTATCAGGCTCCTTTCAATGGTTTCATCTGCGGGCCGGAACAGACGCCTTCTTACAGTGTCTGGGGCGGCTGCGGCAGTGAAGATCCCGCCTGGGGACATCTCCAGCCGGAAAAAGGCCGTCATCTGCTGGATGTGTTATCCCCGGGCGCGGCGGCACTGCCGCTGATGCAGGATCCGTCCAAACGGAGATTTTTCTTTTCCGGCACGCCGTATGGAGATTTTGATCTGGTGCCGGTGGAAGCGGATAATGAATATTTTTCCCGTTACAAATTGCTGCTGAACCCGGGGTGGCACACCTCAAATCAGGAGGATTTGAGTAAAATAAGGGAATTTGTCCGCCGGGGCGGAACTTACTTTGCCGGACTGCCGGAATACTCCCGGCACACCAGACGGGATTTTCTGCTGGAAATGACCGATCTCAACCTGGAAAACGATGGCGATTTAACCGAGTTCTGCGGACTCCGGGTGCTGGGCAGAAGTGCCGTTTTCTTCAGCGGCCGGACAACTCCGGAACTTCCGGCACCGGAAACTTCACGCCGGTACAGTTTTTCTGCGGATGAAGATGGAGAATGTTTCTTTGCCGATCTGACACTTGAACCGGATGTGGAAATTATCCTGCGTGACCGTGCAAACGGCCGTCCGCTGCTGGTACGCCGCCGTTACGGTGCGGGTATGGTTTACACCCTCTGTGTCTATGCTTACCCGGGACACGAAAAACTCTCCCGGGTCATGGCAGGCGTAATCGCCATGCTGGCACGGGAAAACCGCAATGAAATATATGTGGAAAATCAGGATGATGAGATTTTCTGGAACACCCGGCAGGATGAATTCGGCCACACGGTCATGCTTTTGAATACCGACTGGACGGCAAAAGGAAATATCCGGAAATGCACTTTGTTTTCCGGAGCGGCCCGGGCGGATATTGCCGTAACCGAGGGGAAAATAAGCATACTCAAAGTTCTGGGAAATTTTATTCTTCAGGGAGAAGACTCCTGGCATATTCAAGCAGTATCTCCGGATGAAATTATTATTTACGGAGCATCTGACGGCACTTTGAAACTGTGGAATAAAGACCAATTTTCCACCCGGGAAATCCGTTTTGGCGGCAATACCGATGTAAAAATAAAGATATAAGAAAATTACACACAAAAAAAGGTGTTTTATCCATACCACAAACCGGGATTGCCAGATATAATTAAAAGTTGTAAATCAAATCTGTAAAAGATACTGCAAATCAGAAAGGATGTTCTTATGGGCAATATTATCACAGTGGGAACAACCGGAGCAGACTATACCACGTTTGCCGATGCGGTTGCGGCGGCATCAGCCGGAGATACCATACGGCTGCTTACCGATATGAGCAATGCGGAGAACGCGTATTTCAACGGTTTGGAGCTGACTCTTGACCTGAATGGTTTTACCATGTCCGGCAACGTCTATGCCGGAAACTATTCCGGGGCTCTGGAACACACTTCTCTGATCATTCAGGGGGGTACCATGGCAGGTTACATCTGCGCCGGAAATGGTTATGCTGACATGGTCAGCTCTTCATCTGTCACCATAACCGGCGGCGTTTACAATAATGCTGTTTACGGAGCGGGAGACTCCTGGGCGGATACCACGGCAACTTCAATTACCATTGAAGGCGGCACTTTTACCAACGGTATTTACGGCGGAGGTTACAACTCCGGACTCACTGCAAGTACGGAAATAAATTTTTCCGGCGGCTCTGCCAATGCCGTTTACGGCGGCAACTGGTTCACCGCCAATGTGGGGTCAAGCAGTATTACAGTAACTAATGGTTCCATAGGTGAAGTTTTCGGCGGCGGAAATGTCGGAGGACTGGACGGAGCTTCAAATATAAGCATATCCGGAGGTTCGATCGGCAGTGTTTACGGCGGTGCGGTGGGGGCTGATACAGTGGTTAATTCAGTAAATATCACCGTTTCCGGAGGCACGGTTTCCAATCTTTACGGTTGCGGGTATCAGGGCAAAGTATCCGGTGATGTTTACATCAGCATTTCCGGCAGTGCCTCTATCGGATACATGGTAATGGGCAGCTGGTTCAGTTCAGTGGCGGCTCTGCAGGGAGCCGGGACGCTTGAAATAACCGGGGATAATGTATTGCTCGGCAGTACTGTAAGCGGAGCGTATTTCAGTGTTGATGCGGAAGGTAATACCATAACTAAATACGCTGATCTGGTAATTACGGATGCTTCCGGCGGCAATTACGTCGGGAAAATTGCCAATTTCAACTCACTTACCATCAAGGGAAACAGTTCACTTTCAAGCAATTTTGCCGTAACTTATGATTTCGGCGGTGCGGTAATTTTTGACTTGACCGGCCGAACTGAAAATACCACTGCCATGGCGGCCGACAACAGTTTCATCGGCAATGCCGCTTCGCTGGCAATAAAGATAACTGATGCTCAGCTTGAGGGCAATGACAGCTATCTGATTACATCCGGCATTGACTGGTCGGGATTTGATCTATCCTCTATTACCGTCAACGGGAAAAATCAATCGGAATACACCAATTGTTTTATCGACTATGATTCCAGTGCCCAGGAACTCTACCTCCGGGTGCACAGCACTCCTTCAGTAATCACTGTCGGTACCGCCGGGGCAGATTTTGACACCTTTGCCGGAGCGGCAGGCGCGGCGGTGAACGGCGACACCGTAAAAATGATCACTGATATGAGCAATGCGGAAAACGCCGTATTTGACAGGAAAAATATTATTCTTGACCTCAGCGGCAATACCATGTCCGGCAATATTTATGCCGGAATTTCCGACGGCAATGCCGCTTCAACCAATTTGACCATAACCGATTCCGGCAGCGGCGGAACAGTTCTCGGCAGTGTTTTTGCCGGCAACGTCTCCGGAGGCGTGGTAACTGACAGCAAACTGACTATTCAGGGCGGCACTTTCAACGGACGGATTTACGGGACCGGAGATGCCTGGGCATCGTCAGTAAACACTCACCTGATAATAGACGGCGGAGTATTCACCGGCGGAGCCAATGGCGGCATTTACGGCGGCGGCTACAATACCTCCGGAATATCGGCGGTCAATATTCAGATCAATGGCGGCAGTGCGGAAAATGTTTTCGGCGGCAACTGGTTTTCCGCCAATGTAGGATCAGTTGATATAACCATGACCGGAGGTACGGTAAATGATCTGTACGGCGGCGGCAATGTGGGAGGTGCAGATGGAGCTGTAAACATTGCCGTTTCCGGCGGCACAATATCCAGTCTCTACGGCAGCGGAGCCGGGGCGGACTCTCTGGTAAAATCGGTAAATATCAATATTTCCGGCGGCTCAATTTCCAATCTTTACGGCGGCGGCTATCAGGGCAAAGTGGCCAATGATGTGCTGCTGACGATTTCCGGCGCGGCGGTGCTGGACAATGTGCGTTTCGGCAACTGGTTTATCAGTGATGGATCCATCGGCGGTACGGCGGCCATGGTAATTCAGGGCAATGAAGCAGTCATCAACAGCACGGTAAGCGGATCCTACGTTGATCTGTCCGGCACGGAGAAATTCGGCAGTCTGGAACTCAACAATGTTTCCGGTTCCGGGTATAATGAAAAATTTGCCAACTTTGATAAACTTGTCATCAGCGGCGACAGCCGGATAGACGCCGGTTTTTCGGTGATGTACAATTACGGCGGCAAACTGGAATTTAATTTGAATGAACGCTCTTCCAATCCGGCGGCATTTATTTCCGGAAATGATTTTTTTGCCGGCTACACTACTGGCATAAATATAGTTATTTCGGCGGAAACCCTGGCTGCCGGAGGCACTTACCACCTGACGGAATGGACAGACTTTTCTGCGGAAACCATTGCCCAAATTACGGTCAACGGTTCAGCCGAACTCCCGGCAGGGTGGAAAATCAAACAGGATTATGCCTCCGGCTCACTGTTCTTTACCAGCGGTGAAAACATTATTTCCGGCGGCAGTTACGAGAGTTTCGAGGGCAGTGCCATTTCTGACAACAGCGCGTGGAGTGTATTATCTTCCGCGACGGTCTCCGGCAATGTTTACGGCGGCGGCAAAACTCCCCTCTCCGGAGTAATCGGGCTGGAAATCAATAACGGCGATTATCATCAGATATTCGGCGGCAGCTTGGTAAATTCGGATTTGGGTGAAGCCTCCGCGGATCAGGTTATAAGTGTATCATTTGCCGGCGGCAGTGTCACCCGGATTATCGGCGGTCATGCGGCGGCCGGAGGCACGGCAGCGTACGCGTCCGGCAATGTCAGCATCACCGGAAGAATTGAAGGCAAAAACAGTTCCGGCTCCGCCTGGAGTTACGCCGGCGGTATTGCGGCGGAAAACGGAGTATTGAATGTACAGAATGCCGCGGTCAAATCTGATGCCAATGATTACGCCGGCAGCATAGCCGCGGCAGGCCGGGTGGAAAATTCCGGAGTCATCTCGGTTGCCGATGCCTCAGTGGAACACATCTCAGGCTCAGCAGACACCATAGTAGGCGGAACTTATATCAACCGTGGCGGCTCAGGGACAGTTGATGCTGTTTCAGTGAATGTGGGATCCTCTGCTTCAGCGGCGACTGTTTTCGGCGGCGGCTTAATTGCCGGGGACGGCAATTTGACCCTGGGAGAATGCAAAGTTAATGTTGACGGGATTATTTCCAATGCTGTTTTCGGCGGCTCCTATCTTACCGGCGGATCGGCATCCCAGGCTTCAGCGGTATTGACCTTGTCTTCCGGGGCGGCAAACGGTGTTTACGGCGGAGGTTTTGTTGCCGGGGGAAATGAAAATATCGAATCAGCTTCGATTACATTATCTGCCGGCAATTTTGACGGATGTATTTTCGGCGGAGCTTACGCTACCGGCGGTGAAGCCACGGTAAATAATGTTGTTATTTCAGTAGCTGGTTCAGCCAATGTCACCGGCAATATCTATGCCGGTGGTTTTGCCAATGGCGGCACGGTCACCGTCAACAATGCCCGGATTGAATTCAATACCCTTGGAATATTCTCCGGCAGTGTTATCGCCTCCGGCTACGGAAACAACGCAATTTCCGGTACTGTGGAACTGGCGTTTAACGCCTGCAGCGGAGAATTTTCCGGCAAACTGGCAGATCAATTCAGCTCGATTGAAATCTCTGCTGACAGCACCTTGACTTTTGCCAATGAGATTGCGGCAAATCTGACAGAAAGCGGACTTTTAAACGTCATTGATAACGGCGGAGAAACCTCAAGCCATGACGTCTTTGATCTGGCAGACAGCGCATTTGATATTTCCGGCATTCAAGTCAATGGAACCAGCCTGGTTGAACTGGGCGACTGGAGCAGTCTGGAATACGCCTATGCTTATCAGGCCTCTGACTGCCGTTTTGCGGTGGTAATGGCAGCGGACAAAGAGACCTATGCCGCCTCCGGATACAGTTTCTACACTCTGGCCTGAAAAAGGGCAGAATAAGGAATTTTCTTCAAAAATATATGGAATGCCGGAAATTTTCCGGTATTCCATTTTTTTAATTTTCAATCTCCGCCAATTATTGGTTATCTGCCGGTATCAGGAATATGATTTAAACGTATTTGTCAATAACAGTGTTTACTTTTTTTCCGGGAGAAAAATAAATTTATCGAACTTTGTATTGTAGGTTGAGGGATAATTTTTCCGGTATTTCTGCCACATGGAAATAGTAAATGCCGTGGGCGTGTTGGCATATTTGAGATAATTGCGTTCATGGCGCATCACCCGGTCGGCATAGTCAAAATATGCTTCATGGGCAAATGCTTTCCTTCCGCCGGTCATCATCATTGCCAGAGCGAAAGACGGGATGTAAACGTTGTTGATTTCCCGGTAGGTGGCGCACCAGGCGGCATTGTCGCATTGAGGTACTTCCACATGGCGGATGCCCCACTCCGGCATGCCGAGCATATCGGCGGTGTAGGGCAGAAGCAGCCCTGCCCGTTTATCCGGCTTCCATTTGGAACTGTTGGTTAAATCAATTTCCTTCTGCGTGACATAGAAAGTATTTTCATTATCCTGAAAACGGTTTTTCCAGTTGCCGATATTTTTCATTTCCGGATCATTGAGCAATAATCCGGCAAAGAGTATCGCCGGTTTGCGTCCGGCACAGATCCCGCCATCCGCGCCCCAGTTGCAGCCGATGGAGGCGGCAGAAGCTAAATCAATGCCGATCTGCATAAGATTGACTGCCAGTTTGCGCCGCAAATCTTCAGAGGGTTTGCCCGGTATTTTACTCCAGTCCAGATGCAAAGCCAGCATGGCACTTGAGAGCATACTGCACATATCTCTGCCGTACAGAGGTTTATTGTTATAGGGAGCATTCACACTCCCCGGCCAGCCGGAAAGGTGGTCAAGCCACACCCGTGAAGTGCCGTCAATAAGTTGATTGATATTGACTTTGCCGTGCAATGGACTGCGTATTTTCGGTCCCGGTGTCGGGACATCGGCATAAAAGATTTCCGCCGGGGGCTCAAACTTATTAAGCAAATCCCAGTTCACATCGGAAATATTCCGGTATTTTTTGACCTTTCCGCAATATCCGGGGCGAAAAGTTCCCGGAGGCGGTGTTTTATCCACGCAGGTCAATACTGCGGCGGCCCGGGTAACTCCCACCAAAGTACCGTTATGGGCGGCGAAACGGGGAGAATCCGCCTCTTTGTCCTCCGGGGTGTTCCAGAGGAAACTTACGGTGGAAACCAGACTTTGATCCGGATTTAAAACCAGCGGATTATCCGGAGAAAGCGGCTTGCCTCCCGGCATGGCGGCGTTTAATTTTTCATCATACTGGCGTTTGGCGGTGGAGTCGTAGCCGCCTTTGCTTGATGATGACGGATTTACGGTGGAACCATCCTGTCCCGGGCGGGGAGTGAATTTTCCGGTATGAAGGTTGTTGGTAATTCTAACGATCTTCACCGGACCCTTTACCCAGTAATCACCGTTGACAAACTCTCCGGTCGGATAATCCCGGTCGAAATGCCAGGTAATGCCGTTCTGAGTCACGCTCTCTGCCGCGTTCACCCCGGTAAAGATGGAAATTAAAAACGCTCCGGACAGCCAGATACCGCCTCTGATTGTCCGAATGACGGGAAGTCCGGAAAACCACTTTTTTTGCATAACAACTCTCTCCTTATTTATTTTTCTGCCGTTACCACAGTTTCTCCTGCATCGGGAACCGCCTGAACGAAAGCGTATTTGTGATTGTTGTGTTCCACCAGGCGCGCTTCGACCGCCTTGCCATTCTGTTTTGCCGCAACTCCTTTCCAGGAAGACGGCACACAGATTTTTATCGTCAGCGGACAGGCAAAATAACGGTCATCCATGTAGTCGGTGAGAATAAATTTTATTTCATCCGGGGTATTGGCGGTGATTTTGAGTTCGGCAGTATCCCGTTCCTGAGCGTAGGTGACCAGTTCCCGGAAAGTGGTTATCCACAAATCCGCCTCATGTTCCTTGAAATAATCAAAATAGCGTATTGTGTCCGCTTTTTTCTGCGGATTAAGTCCGTGATAGTGGATACAGCACCAGGCCCGGAAATTCCGGCTGGAGGGGTCGAATATGCCGGGAAAATACGCCCAGTGTCTGGGCTTGTCAAGTTCAACATACCCGCTTAAACTGCAGGTGGCACGGTAATTTATTTTTGCCGGATCATTGAGCGTACCATAAGTTTCCCGGTTGGCGATGAAATGATTGCGGCTGTACTCGTTTTCCCGTGAAGCCATGGTGAGAACCCGGCATCCGGGAATATTTTTTTCAATGGCGGCAATGGGAGAAAGATAATCTTCCTCCGGGGTGATGTCTTTCCGGCCGAGGTGATAAGCCGTATGCGACTGCACATCATGCCCGGCGGCAAAAAGTTTGCGGAAGTGATCCCAGGTACCCTGATAACGGCGCGGGTCGCCGGAAATAAAGCCGGTATTGATAAACCAGGTGAATTTGAAATTATATTTTTTTCCGGTCTCCAGCCACCATTCATGGTCGGGAGCGCAGTTGTCGTCAATAGTGACAGTGACCGCGCCAAGTTTATCATCTTTCCACAGGCACACCTGCGCGTCTCCGGGGGTGGCGGACCAGACCCGGTCTGTCACTTTCACCCGGGGTGTACCGGACGGCGGCAAATTCAGCAGGGTGCGGTTTTTCCCGTCCGGAGCCGCCGCGGTATTCAGCGAAAGGAAACCTGCCGCCAGACAGGATAGAAATACCTTGGAGAGATAATTTTTCATATCAAACCTTCTTCTTTCCGTTTTATTGACATATTCTTGAAAGCGGGAATTTTTCTCATATCGAAATATAATGTCCCCGGCTGTTTTTGCAATCTTTTTTTCACCGGCTTCCGGAGAAAATCCAATTTTTCCGGAATAAACGCTGTCCGCACCAATAATCCGGTGTTGAATGTAAGTTTTTTTTCTGATTTGCGCCCGATAGCGGCGGGATTTATCCGCACCGGAAAATTCGTTGC
Organism: uncultured bacterium; assembly: GCA_949286445.1. Taxonomy (GTDB): domain Bacteria; phylum Verrucomicrobiota; class Lentisphaeria; order Victivallales; family Victivallaceae; genus CASECL01. The sequence continues at coordinate 11,130 of CASECL010000090.1, forward strand.
GCCACCCGCAACCCCGCAACCCCGCAACCCCGCCACCCCGCAACCCCGCAACCCCGCAATCCCGCACTCCCCCAATCCCGCAAACCCG
>CASECL010000091.1 GCA_949286445.1 uncultured bacterium
GACCATTTCATTGGTTTTAATTGTACTTGATTTAACAATATACAATACGCTGCCCTCCCCCTCATAAATCCGCACCGAGCCATCTGGCAGCGGGCGTTCACTGTCCGTATAAATACCATCCTTGGCTTCATCCGGCACCGAAGCATCGCTGCCGACAAACGCCTGCTGCAGCCAGCCGGCTCCGGATGGATTGGAGGCACTGTACTTGTAACCATCGGAAAACAGCATTTTTACCGGCATGGAGTTAACTCCGCCAAAAGCTGGATTATATCCTCTTTTCAACCAGTCTTTATCCTCCAGTTTCAGCAATGCATTGACATAGTAGGCATATTGCGGCGGGATAACATTGCTGTGAATATCCCCTCCTGCCGCCAGCCAGCGCAGGAAACTCCACAAAGTGCCGTCAGAACTGAGCAAACTGCCCTTATAAGAGCGGTAAGTCGGATAAATAACCGCCTCCGTAAATACCGGAAGCACCATTGGAACCGCTATCGGCGGAGTTTCACTGTCAAAACATCCCAGCACCTTGGCCCAGACTCCCCGTCTCAAACCCTCCTCATTACCGGGACTGCGCCCAATGCGGTTGGTCCGGGTGGATTTGGCGGCCACATTTTTATCCAGCAGAAGTGAACGGTTGCGTGCGGTCATGGGAGTTACCGAGTCAATGTCAGTAAAAGAAGCCGCCACTGCCACCGGACCTTCATAATCATAACCGGCTTTCAAAGTACCGCGCCAGTTTTTATCCTTCACCCAGTCGGCCACCCAGGCATTGTAGGCAGTAGATGATTTATCCGGAATCCAGGACTGATGGTACTTGTACCAGGTAATCGACGGCAGAGCATCATCATCTTCATCAAAGAATTCCGCCCCGCCGGCAAGTTCAAAATGTGCCCGTTCATCCACGCCGAAACCGCCGCTACCGGATCCGACCAGAACCGGATAGATATCACTTTCCACCACGCTGTAATCTGCATCCATTGTCACCCGGTACCAGTCTCCGCTTTCGCCGCCCTTCTTGGCTATCGCCTCCAGCTGCCAGTAACACCAGTCTTCATTGTAAATTGAGCGGTAAAGTTCAATATCGCTCAAAACCACCCCCGTCGGTCCAATCACATCCGGTGTCCGTCTTGCCGAACCGCTGGGCTGTATGGCACCGCCCTGTTCAACCATGGCGCGCACCATTTCAAAATACGGCTGACTCCAGTTAAATCCATTGTGACTGCCGTATGCAAAACCATAATAACGGTTGTAATAATCCTCTATTGCAGGATTATTGGCAGTAAGACCATTATTTTTTGCCGCCTGCTGAGCCGCGGCCAGACCGACCAACGGCCCAAGAAAAGCCAGACGTGACTGCATTTCGGTAAGCGTACGGTTCCGCGCCTGTATCTGACGACGGCGGATGTAGGAAGCCTTCTGATCAGCGGTCCAGATTTCCTCCTGCCACTGAGTAAGCGTCACCTCCGGTGCGGGGATTAATGTATCATCCTCCATCATCACCACGCAGCTTTTGATCAGATTTATTTCACCGATTAAATTCAACGTTTCCCGCTGCCACTTGGCGGCGGCGAGTGCGGCGGCACTTTCAGCGGTATTGACCTTGATTTTCCCGCGGATCATGTTATGCACGTCCACCAGGACAAATATTGCCAGAGCAAGAATAAGGATCACCAGCACGCCCATAATGAGCACCTGTCCCCGCTGTCTCTTGCCTCTCATAATGTGCCCTCCTAATCCAGATCCTGCAGGTAACGGTTGGCATAATTATATAGTGTTACGCTGGAAGATGGTTCAACCCCTTCCCCGAGCAGAAAACCTTTACCCAGTGCCGGTATCAGCATGGGAGAATTGTAAAGTGTCACTCCGGCATGAGCCTTGTCCCCGTCAGAAAACTTCCATATCTGCAAAAAAGGAGACTGATTGGAGCTCGGGTGCCAATATTCGAAATTTATTCCGGTGGAATCCCCGTGTCGCATATATTTTTCTGCCAGCTGTTCCTTAGCCTGGAAACTGCTTCCGGCATGGATTTTGCCGGTTAATTCATTTCCTGACATTCCGATAGCGGCGACCCGGGCATGGTTATTCACCACCCCGTAAGCGTATCCCAGCGACAAAGAGCGGGCAGTAAAAAACGAAGCATATTCGGCATACAAAAACTGCATGCACCACATAAAAATTTGCAAAAAAGGCACCAGCAGCAATCCCAGTACAATAATACATACCAGAGATTCCAGAATTGTCGAACCGCGTTGATTTTTCCGTAATCTTTTCATGATACCGGCGAAATATAACACTATTATTTTTAAATTGCAAACTTTTTAAATATTTCTTTCCTGTAATACTTGAAAAAAATCATTCTGATGCTATATTCAAAGGAGTATCTCAAGCGGGCGGTTAGCTCAGTTGGTTAGAGCGTCACGTTTACACCGTGAATGTCGAAGGTTCGAGTCCTTTACCGCCCACCATACTTTTCTTTTCACGAGAAAAGAAAAGTAGGCAAAAGAAAAGCGGAATTACGAGCCGTCGTTGAAACTCCGGCTCGGATCATATGCATGCCACAATCTCCAATCAGCAGCACGATACCTTTAGGCCGTAAAATTTAAGTAGGCAAAAGAATA
>CASECL010000092.1 GCA_949286445.1 uncultured bacterium
AGTGCGCTCATCCGTATCCAGAACCGCAAAACTGCTCCGGGGATCGCGGTTGCGCGGCTGCCCCACACTGCCGATATTGAACAGATATTTGTTTCCTCCCTTCAACTCCACCACCAGCTGATCCGGTTTGGTAAAATCCGCCACCGGATAACCGTTCTCATAAGGGACAACCCACTCCATTATCTCCTCGATCGGATCACTTCCGGGAGCACTCACCGGACGCTTGCGGAACGCCACCGGTACATGGGAGTGCCCGCAGAAACAGTAGGGCGTAAACTGGTAAACAAAGTTATCCTTGGCATGATGCCGGTCAAAAACATACCCCCAAGTTTCCGGAGAATCCAGTGTAGCATGCACCAGTGTCGAAGTTATCACCGGCAATGCCATGCGGTACGGAACATTCTGAATAATAAAATTTTTCTCCTCTTCATCCAGCTGTTCCCTGGTCCACAGCACCGCTTTACGGGCATGAACATTGAAACCGGCAATTTCATGATCGTCAGACTCCGCGGCATATTCATCATGGTTGCCCCGCACTTTGCCGATGATATCCAGCTCACGGCACATGGCGATACACTTCCTGGGCTCCGCATTGTAACCAACAATATCGCCCAGTGAAACGAATTTATCTATCTTCAACTCCCGGCATTTTGCCAATACCACTTCCAAAGCATCGGCGTTGCTGTGTATATCACTGAGTATTGCGTATTTCATTTTTCTCCCGGATTTCATCTCTGTTTCAACGACATGACAGCGGCATAAGCCGGATTTTGTTCCGGCATCCCCTCACGGGATATGCCGGCGGCGGTCATCTGTCTTGCGCGACCAGTACCCGAAACTTCAAGCCGGATAAAATCCGGCCGGCGCCGCGGGCCGCGGCTCGTTTCCTATTTGGTCTTGCTGCCGGAGGGGTTTACCTCGACGGCGCGGCTCTCGCCTGTCGCCCGGCGGGCTCTTACCCCGCCATTTCACCCTTACCTCAGAATATTTTTGATATTCTGCGGCGGTTTACTTTCTGTTGCACTTGCCTTCCCGCGGCTGTATTGTCCGCGGTATCCTCTGTTGACCGGAGGACTCCGTGCCCTGTGCAGTCCGGACTTTCCTCACCGGAATTATAAAAATCCCGGCGCGATCGCCTGCCGCAATCATGTCAGTAATTAATATAGTATTTAAACACGTATTATTCAAGATAACCGATGTAAAAAAAGTGAAAAATACCGCCGGGGGCCTGCAATCGGATAGAAAATTCCCGGTATAATTGCAATTACAGCAGCATAGTTGACATTATCTTCTTGCGGAAAAGGAGGTTTCTATGGATAACAACTACTCATTTCAACTTGCTGAAAGCATCCCGGTGCTGGAAAACGGTAAAGATTACGGCATGATCTTCAAACTCGCCATGCAAATCAACGACCCGGATGTTCCGGACAAAGACACGCTGGCGGAATTGATGGAGCGGATTGCCGCACCGGGGGATTACTTTACCCTGCCGGACGGAGACGGACCGACGGAGTATATTGTTCACTCCGTAACTTGTGAAAAAATGGAAAATGCAGACAACCGTTATTTTGTCCGCTGTGAATGCATCCTGCCGGGTACTCAACTCGAACAGCTCGGCGAATCCGCTGAAACCATTGACGCCAACGGCGATGTTCTCCGCACAGTCAAATACTCCGTCCCCGCCGGAACAGATTTCTCTCCGGAGATCGGGGAAACTCTCGAGTGGGGTACCGCCGATACATTCAAATGCTCAAAACTGGAAACCGGTCTTGATCCAGTTACCGGACGGCGTATCGTATCTGTTACCGGGCGCAAAAGCCGTTACGGCATGCTGGCAGAGTGGAGAAGCGAAGAATTCGCCGGTTTTGACGAAAGTTCCCGGCCGCTGCGCAACATCTATTATCATTCGCTCTGGCGCGCACCGGCGGCAGAGGCGGGGAATTTTGAAAACCTCTCCGGCACTGCAGCCTCCGGCTGGGCGGCGGAAAACGCGATTGTCACCGGAGTGGAACCAGCAAGAATAAATCAATTTGAATATGAATTCACCATCTCCGCCGAAGATGAAAACAACAGCTCATTGAACTCCAATTACACCATTGACAACCGCACCAATCTCGGCGGGCGGCGCGATTACCGCGCCATGCTCTCCGACTTCAGACTGACCCCGGAAATGGCAGGATTCCGCCGCGAAAACTCCCGCTGGGTGCAGATTGAAAACTGGAATCCCGCCACCGGATGCCCATTCAACGAAACTTCCGGTCTGGACGAAAGCATGATCAATGCCATATTCAAGTGCGTTCTTATCCGGGAAAGTTTTTACCTCGCCGGTGGTGCGGCAAACGCCATAGATACCATGGTGGAATGGGCCTCTTCAAGAGTTTTTTCCGGTTCAGTTGGCAGCTGTTCCGGCAGTTTCCTCCGTGCCGGGATGGACTGCGATGAACTCAACGACACTTCAGGCAACCGCTGGACAAAGGTAACCTGCACCTATCAGCGGGCTCCAGAGTCGCGCACCTGGAACGCGGCTTACTGGAACGTCCGCTGAACGGAAAAACTATCTGTTTTACCGTACTTCAAATACGCCGGTAAATTTTTCCCGTTTGCCGTCCGGGTGGACAAATATCCCGGAAATACCTTCCGGCAGACTTATGCGTCCGGAAAGTTTTCCCTTTTTCTGATGCCACTCCACTTCAATCATGCCGCCGGGAGCGGGTATGCTTCCGGAGGCGGATTCAAGTTCACCCAGCCGTGGACTGAATTCAACTGTTTTCATTCCCGGAGCTGCCGGATTCACCCCCAGCAGCATCGTCCGCCAGTGATAAAGCGGATGCGCGCCCCAGGCGTGGCAATCAGAACGCGAAGGTTCATTCATCTCCGGAGTAGTGGAAAAATTAAGCGCGTTGAGGTCACCCCAAAGCAGTCTCTGTTTTTCAAAGAATTTATCCACTCTGCCGGTCAGACGGCAGCATTCAAAATAGTAATGGGAAAAATAGATTGTGCATTTAGCTTTGACCTCATCCGGACTGTCAAAGAGAAATTTCTCCACTCCGCCGCGGTGTTTTTCCGGCACGATTCCGGAAAGCAGTGCCAGTATCTGGGCGTGTTCAGAGTAGAATATATGTCCATCATCATCAGCATAAGCATTCTTTGCCGGATCAAAAAATACCGCATTTACCGCCGCGGCAGTTTTGCGGGCACGCCCGGCATAAAGCTCAACGCATGCCTTTTCTCCGCAGTGCTGTTCAATTTCAGAAGCGCAGGAAAGCGCGTAAAGATAGAATAAATTCAGCAGCGAAGAAACATTCCCGGTTTCTCCTCCCGGGGCAACGCCGCACACCCAGCCTACATCAGTGCCGGATACATAGGGAACTTTTTCCGCCTCGGCACCGCAGCCGGCAGCAGTACACCAGTCGGTAAAATTCCATCCCGGAGGAGAGACAATCAAGCCGTCTTCACGACGGAAAGTGTCAAAGTAGTCAAGAATAGTATGCATTCCCCGGCGGAGTTCACGCACCAGTTTATCCGCATTGCTCCAGTACATGGCATCTCTGAGCATGCCCACATAAATCAGCGAAAATGAAAGTATTGTCTGGCGGTAGGTATCAGTCGGATAACAGGACGCCGACATGCCGTAATAAGTCCGCGACCAGTCAAACAGCCGCAGCGCACGGTGGGGCAGCCGGGCATCTCCACTTAAAACATAGGTATTCAATGACTGCAGCCGGGTATCGCCCACATACATCATCTGTTCGTAGAACGGGCAGTCAAAATACACTTCGTGCATGCACATTTCCGACGCCCGGATCAAGACCGGTTCAATCCGGGAGAAAAATGGATCGGAAAATTCCGTTCTGCCGGAAATCTTCAATGGGTAATGGGTCTCCTCCAGGGTAAAATCATGCAGTGTCAAACCGCCCTCACCGGCTTTTATTTCCAGAACCACATATTTTCCCGCCCGGTACCACAACGTCGAGGCGGAACGCTTTTTCCCTCCGGCAACAAAAATATCATAATGTACATGACTAAGTTCCTTGCCTTCGAAATCGCCGCGGTCTCCTTTGGCCTGGGTGCCCGGCAGATAAAATGCTTCAGTCCAGATTACCTTTACTTCTCCCGCCCCCTCTGCTGTCAGCCGGGGAAAGGCGCAGTAATAATTGCCGAGATCTATGATAATCCGGCGTTTTTCTCCGGAAGAAAACTTGATTTTCCCTTTTCCTGCCAGCATCTCATTGGCCGCTTTTCGCAATTCTGCGATATCTCCGGAACGGTGAAACTGCTTTGTTCTGCCATTATCTGCCAACACGGCTTTCAAACCGGAAACCTTCTTGCGGTACATTGCCGGCAGCTGAGCGGGGAACAGGGGGAAAAGATCAGAAAACTGCCCGGCATGGCTTCCTGCCACCGGCAAAAGATCTTCCAGCAACGCCGCCCGGGTGAACTTTCCGGCATTGCCGATATCAAACTCCTCTCCATACTCTGCCAAATCAATCCGGCACTCATCCAGCACGCTCCAGGGGAAAAATGGTTTTTCCGGAAAGGAAAATCCTTTAACCCGGCAGCACTTCCAGGGCGCAAATCCGGTACTGAGTTTTTCCAGCCATTTGCCCTCGGCTTCCAGCAGAAAACAATTTTCATGCTTCATCTGATTATTCGGGCTGCGTGTCCACGCACTCCATACCCGGGCGGAAAAACGGTGTCTGCCTGCCGCAAGCCGTCCGCGGAAAGATTCATAACTCAAATGCATCCGGTCTCCCCGTTCCGGCCCCCAGGCAATTCTTTCGCCGTCCAGGAAAAAATCATAACGCTCCAGACCGGTCAGATGAAATGCGATGTCCGAAGCAGCGGGAAGTTCAAAATCCAGCCGGTAAATACTTATCTGCGGCAGCGTTTCACTATTATCACCTGCCGGGGCGGGAACCAGATAACGGGCTTTCCAAAGCAAGTGATGATCGGAGAACGGGGCGGAAAGATAAACTTTTTCCAAATCTTTGATTTCAGGAGTAAATCTTTTCATTTGAACATCCTTATGATAAATTTTCATTGTGGAACGCCACAAAATTATTTTCGGAAACTGACGGTAATATAGACTTGATATTGCAAGTTATCAAATGTTTTTTGTTCATTATCCGTTTTTATAGCACATTTTTCGGAATTTTCATCTTTTCAGACCAAATAAATAATTATGCTGATGGATAAAAAATGCCTTGCATTACTGTTTGCCGCGTGCTATATTAGTCCGTCAATTTTTATGATAAGGCAATTCTGGAGTTTTAAATGCTATGGAAGCAAACAGCGAGAAAATAAAATTAGCCGTCCAGGACAATATTCAAAATGCGTCTGAGGAAACAGATATTTTTTCACCACGCCATATCCTTTCTATTGTATTAAGTCACTGGAAAATTATCGCATTGTGCGCAATAGTCGGCGCGGCAGCAGGATGTTTCTGGTTTGACATATTTTTCAAACCGAAATTCTCTTCTCATGCTTCGCTTTTTGCCGGATATTCTCCCAAACAGGAGAAAAATAACAATACCATTGAGAGCGCCGCCTCCCGACAGGCGGATGTACTTATGCTTCAAAGACAGCTCCTGCTCGGCACTCAGCTGGTGGGGGACTACAAAGAGCTGATGACCAGTCAGCTGGTACAGAATAAAGTTAAAGCCAGAGTGGAGGAAGAACTGGCAGAAAATAACATTTCTCCGGTAGGATTTTCCGTTTCTGCCGACTATACAAAAACCACCCGGATAATAAAAATTATCGGCCGCAGCACCAGTCAGCTGGAGGCATATTTAGCCGCAAAAGAAACGGCAGCGGTATTCAAACAGACTATCGAAGATGTCCTCATGCTCGACAATGTGAGGCTTATTGACGAAGCCAACTGGCCGCTCAGACCGGATGTACTCAGCCGTAAAATACGCATCATCATCGGTTTTCTGCTTGGTATATTCATTGGCGCGGCTTTCTTCCTGCTGCGGGAATACTTTGATCAGACGGTCAGAAGTCCGGAAGATGCCAGAAATAAACTTAATTTTCCGGTTATCGGCATAATTCCTCTCAGCGAAGAAGGAGTAAAAACTTCTGAGGATGATACCAGGAGCAATCTTGGATTGGTGGGATTTACTGATGAAGCTATCGCCGAGGCTTTCCGTTTGGTCAGAACTTCGCTGCAGTATCTGGTTTTACCTCACCCCGGCAAAGCCAGGGTATTCATGATAACCAGTTCTGTCGCCGGAGAGGGAAAATCCAGCTGCCTGACCAATCTTGCCATGATTACCGCCCAGAGCCGGAAAAAAGTCCTGGTTATTGATGCTGATCTGCGCCGCCCCAGCGCGAACAGAATACTTGATGTTGCCAATGAAAAAGGCCTGGTTGATGTGATTTGCAACGTGGTTCCGCTGGAAGAAGCCATTCACAGAAATATCCGCGGCTGCTCCCTTGACTTTCTGCCTTCCGGTACCATACCGGCAAATCCGTCAGAATTGCTCATGAGCAGGGAGTTTTCCCAGATAATCAGCATTTGCCGGGACAAATACGATTATGTTTTTATTGATGCGCCGCCCTGCATGATGATTTCCGATCCGCTGATTATCGGTCAGGTTTGTGATGGGGTGATGTTTGTCGTCGCCTGCAACTCAACCAAAATTGATGCAATAAGAGCATCGCTTTCCCAGCTGGCACGGACTGGAATAAAAGTTTCCGGCATACTGTTGAATAAGTTCAGCCGCAAGCAGGCTGGATACGGCTATTATAAGTACGGTGAATACAGCTACTACCGGAACGGTCATGACAATTCAGGAAAAGTGCTGAAAAAATGTATCCCCGGAAAAGAAAAGAAAACTTCTGACGGACAAATAAATTCAGAAAGCAGAAATTCTGAAGCGTGATCAATTCGCGTTTTGAAGCAGACTGCATGCCTGGAAGAATAATAACGTGAGAAAATGTCAATGATTGATCTGCATTGTCATTTACTTGCCGGCATCGGCGACGGTCCCGCCGATCCCGGTGACAGCGCGGAAATGCTGGATGATTACTCCCGGCAGGGAATAAGTCATGTAACAGCGGTGTGCCATTTTGAACCCGGAGTGGAAAATCTTATGCTGGAACGTCTGGAGGATCTCCGTCCGGCAGCGGATAGAACAGGCATAACTCTCAGTATGGCAGTGGAGTATGATTTTGTAGATCTTGAACGGGTGGACAAATTCACCGCCATTGACCGGGAGGGAAAGTATTTTCTGCTGGATTTTGCCACTATGGAGCTGCCGCGTTCAGCTGAAAATATTCTGAGACGCCTCCGGGATCGGGGGCTGCATGCGGTCGTGGTACATCCGGAGAAACTGTTTGGACTGCAAACCCTGAAAGATTTACTGGAACTGCGTTATCTTGGATTAATTATCATGCCCAATGCCGCCAGTTTTCTTTCCGGCTCAAGACACCGGGAGAAAGCCTGGGCCCTGCTGCGCTCCGGATGTGTTCAAGCCATTGCTTCTGACGCTCACGGCACCCGGAAAAGTCACCGCCCGTCCCGGCTGGCAGACTGTTTCAAACTGATTGCAAAACGCTGCGGAAGGGATTATGCAGAAGTGCTTTTTGAAGAAAATCCCGCCCGTATGCTGAATGGGGAAATTCCGTTGCGATCAGAGAAATACCTGCAAATGAGTCTGCCGGAAAAAATACTGCGCAGGGTGGATAGAAATAAATTGTAATTTGAAAATATGTAATTTTGCGGTACTTTTATCAGGCAAAGATTAATATAGAGCAAAAAAAGGCAATAAATGAAAAGAAAACCGTTCTTTTGACGGTAAATTAATTTGTGTGGTTGAAGAAATGTGGAAAATCAAGCAGCATGGCTGGGCTTTTTTTCACTGATTACAGAAAACAGCCAAGGAGATTGGAAAATGACGGATTACAATGCATTGAAAAACGCGATTATGAGCGGCAAGCGCAATGACGTGACCGCCATCGTCCAGAGCGCGATCGACGCCGGAGAGAATTTGAACGCGCTGCTGGATAACAGCATGATTCCGGCGATGCGTGAAATTGGAGACAAGTTTTCCAAAAATGAAGTCTATGTCCCGGAACTGCTGATTGCGGCGCGCGCTATGCAGGCGGGACTGAACCTCATCGAGCCCCGTCTGGCCTCCGGTGAACGCAAGAGCCTTGGCAAAATCGCCATCGGCACGGTCAAAGGGGACTTGCATGACATCGGCAAAAACCTGGTCGCCATCATGCTCAAGGGTGCAGGATATGAGGTAATTGACCTGGGTGTAAACTGCGATATTGCCAAATACGATTCCGCAGTGGCTCAGGGTGCTCAGATCGTGGCTTGCAGCTCTCTGCTGACCACCACCATGACTTACATGAAGGATGTAGCCGAATATTTCAAAGCCAAGAATGTCAAGGTTATCGTTGGCGGAGCCCCGGTTACCCAGGCCTTTGCCGATGAAATCGGTGCTTCCGGATACAGTTCTGACGCCAACGGCGCAGTAAAACTGGTGGATTCTCTGCTGGGAAATTAATTTTTCCAGTGTGAAAATTGTTTAATAAAAACCGCTTTCAACTCCATTTGAAAGCGGTTTTTTGGTTATTACACAGTATATTTATCCCGGTACCTTCAAAAGTTACTGCACAGGAACCGGAATGAAATAATATTCAAGTTTTTCTGCCGGATTTATTCTAATTTTACCATTCCGGCATTTGACGGAACCGGCAAATGACCGTATCTTAATCCTGCGCCGGATGCCTGATCATGGCAGATAATTGCATCTGGAGATTATCAAGGCATAACTGTAACCGTCCGGCAGCATAAATGTTCAGAAAATCTGACCGGTCCTGTTGGATAACAGATTATGCAAAATCCAGCCGCAGGCGGCAGACGTGAAATAAAAAAATTACGGAGGTAAATATGCAAATCGGCGATACCGCACCCTCATTCACCCTGAAAGACCGGAACGGCAAAGATGTCTCCCTCAGCGACTTTCGGGGGAAAAAAGTGGTTCTGTACTTCTACCCCAAAGATAATACCCCCGGCTGTACCCGGCAGGCCTGCGCCTTTGCAGAAAACTACTCCGAATTCAGCCGCCGAAATATTGCCGTAATCGGCATAAGCAAGGACAGCGTGGAGTCCCACATAAAATTTGCTGAAAAATACAACCTGCCATTTATTCTGCTTTCTGACCCGGAACTGCAGGCAATCCGGGCCTACGGTGTATGGCAGGAAAAGAAACTCTACGGCAAAGTCACCATGGGCGTAGTGCGTACCACATTCATCATTGACGAAAATGGAAAAATCCAGGACATTATGCCAAAAGTTAAACCGGATACCAACGCCACAGAAATACTGACAAAATTGTCATCAAACGCCTGAAATTCCTTTTGAAAAATGAAATAGTTGCGGGAAGAAAAAACTTTTTCCGGCATAGTTTTTTAAAAGGGATATTGCGGGAAGGAAAAACCTTTTGAGGAAAGGTTCTTTCTTTCCCGCACCCATCCTTTTCCAAACCTTTTCGGGGGACATTGCTTCAATTTCATAAATTGAAGCAATGCAAGTTGGCATACACAGTGCAGAAAAAGGACAGATTATTGCATTAACCATCCGGATACAACAGTTTGCCAAGTATAATCTGCGGAATAACCTTGATACTGAAGCTGCCGCCGACGGACTAACGGTTGCAGTATTTTTCATACATTTCGTTGTAATACAAGGCATTTTCCACCGGCACACTCTGAGGCAGATGGTTGCCGCAGGCGAAAATATACCCGGGATATTCCCGTCCGAAATCCAGCATATCCCGCACCGTTTTTTCAATCTGTTCGCGGCTTCCCGAGGCAATATCCCGGCAGTCAATACCGCCTACCGCACCGCAATGTTTTCCGTGACGGCGGAGAAATTTCCGGATATCGCTGGTCGGCTCCATTACCACGGAATCCACCCCGAAATCAACAATGTCATCAAAAAATTCGTCAATAGTGCCGTCACTGGTGAACATTACCAGTTTTCCTGCCGTTTTCAATGGCTCAATCAATTTTTTCAGTTTCGGCAATATTTCCTTGCGATACCATTCCGGCGGCATGAACGGCCCCTCCGTCCAGCAAAGATCGTCATGTACCATAATGACCGGAATTGAGGTGGCCGCAAAGGCATCAAAAAACTGTTTCACCCAGTGATAATATCCGTCAATTACCTTATTGAATTCTTTCGGATACATGCCAAGGGTGTAGAGCAGTATTTCAAACCCGAAAATTTCAATCAGACCGGATACCATGGATATATATACCCCGCAGGTGTTGACGGTGTCCGGATTTATTTTACAATAATCTGCGTACGTTTTTTCAAATCTGCGGATCAGCTCTTCTTTCGGCCATTCACCATATTCTTTACAGGGGTCAAGTTCTATCGCCTCCTCCGGTGAAGCAAATCCCTGTATCAAATCGGCTTTAAAATCAGAGCCGTCTTCCTGATAAACCGCATGCCCCATAAAGGTACGCCGCCCGCCATGTTCGCTCAAATATTCGTTGTAAACATTGGTGTGCCACTCAAAAGCGTAGTCCCATTTTTTTATAAATTCCGCTGCTGCGGCAACTTTGTTCTCTTCGGTAACATGAATACCGGTAACTTTTTCCACCAGCGACGGATATCCGGAAGCAGAATACTCTGTACGGGGAATTTTGTCGGAAAAACGCATTTGAAGCGCGGCCATACCATTTGCCAATGACATACTTGACACCATGCCTTTCTTTTTATTGCCGAACGGAAGAAATTTAAAAACTTATTCCTTTATTGTTATTTTCATCGGATATCCGGTAAAAAACAATAAAATATTTCCTGGGGGGCACATTGCCGCACCCCGCGGTATTGTTGCAATAATGTACAGCATAAGTGAATTGCACGGTATGGATAAAAATATTATTTTTATGTGTAAAACAATTAATTTTCCATTTTATTTTTTATATTTCAGCCGTCTTTACGTTCCCGCTTTCGCCGTATCCGGAAAATAAATGTCTGCCTTCACCCGGACTTTACCGCATCCGGGAGTTGAAGCAAAAAAATCAATGCCGGAGAAAAAGAAATTTTTCCTTCTCTCCGGCACCGGTTAAAACAGGTAAATTTTACCTGCAACTCTCTTTCAGGATTTTTTCAGGTGGCGGTGATATTCCTGCAGACTGCACACCCCCAGACGGCCGAAATCAAGTTTTTCCTCAATACCGGAAACCGCCGCCAGAAAACCGGATAAAGTGGTGGTAATCGGTATATTGTGAATAACCGCCTGAGAACGGGATTGAATTTCATCTACCATGGCTTCTGCCCCGTTTTCAGTGGTGTTGACAATCCAGCTGATCTTGCGTTCTTTTACCAGATCAAGCAGATTCGGACGTCCCCTGGAGATGCGGAAAACCGCATTGGTCTTTATTCCGGCATCATAGAGACAGCTGGATGTACCGCGGGTAGCGTAAATTTCAAACCCCATTTTGGCGAGTTTTTTCGCGTATTTCACCGCCGGAAGTTTATCTTCATCCCGCAGGGAAATAAACACTCCGCCGCTGGACGGCAGCGCATTTCCAGCCGCCATCTGGGATTTCAGGTAGGCGATACCCCGGTCGTGATCCAGCCCCATCACCTCCCCGGTGGATTTCATCTCCGGACTGAGCAGCACATCCACTCCGGGAAACTTCACAAAGGGAAACACCGCCTCTTTTACCGCGGTATAAGGTATTTTTATTTCCTCCGAATATCCTGCCTCCGCCAGGGTTTCCCCCAGCATGCAGCGGGCGGCCACCTTGGCCAGCGGAACACCGATCGCCTTGCTGACAAAAGGAACTGTCCGGGAGGCGCGGGGATTGACTTCAAGGATGTAGGGAACATTGTCTTTGACTGCAAACTGCACATTCATCAACCCGCAAACCGACAATTCCCGTGCCAGTTCCAGCGTTTGACGGCGTATTTCATTCTGAGTTTCCTGACTCAGGGTCATCGGCGGAATTACGGCGGCGGAGTCTCCGGAGTGGATACCGGCGGCTTCAACGTGTTCCATAATCGCGCCCAGCAGTGCGGTTTTGCCGTCGGATACGCAATCTACGTCCAGCTCGGTGGCGTCTTCCAGAAAACGGTCCAGCAGAATCGGTTTGCCCGGAGAAACTTTTTCCGCCTCGCCGACGTACTTAACCAGATATTTTTCCTTGTAAACAATCATCATTCCCCGGCCGCCCAGCACGAAGGAGGGACGTATCAACAAGGGATAACCCAGTTTTTCCGCCGCTTTTACCGCCTCATCCACGCTGTGAACGATGGCATTGGGCGGCTGATTTATTTTCAGGCGCGCCGCCAGCTGTTTGAAGTAATCCCGGTCTTCTGCCGCATCAATATTTTCCGGACTGGTACCGAGAATATTTGCCCCGGCCGCCTTGAGTTTGTCGGCGAGATTAAGCGGGGTCTGTCCGCCGAACTGGACGATTACGCCGCGGCAGTTTTCCCGTTCATAAATATTCATGACCTCTTCCAGCGTGAGCGGCTCAAAATAGAGTTTGTCGCTGCTGTCGTAGTCGGTGGAAACCGTTTCCGGGTTGGAATTTACCATGATAACTTCCAGTCCTTTTTCCCGCAGTGCCATCGCCGCGTGGACGCAGCAGTAATCAAATTCGATACCCTGTCCGATCCGGTTCGGTCCGCCTCCCAGCACCATTACCGGCTGACCTTTGCCGCTTTCGCGCACCGGTTCGGAATACTCCGAGTAACTGGAGTAATAATACGGGGTGCGGGATTCAAATTCGCCGGCGCAGGTATCCACACTGTTGAACGCGCTTTCAATGCCGAGTTTTTTGCGTGCCGAGCGAACCGTCATTTCGTCACTGCCGCAGAAGTTTCCGATCTGCACGTCGGAATAACCAAGAACTTTCGCCTCGCGGAAAAGTTCCGGATCGGCAGAAAGTTCGTCTAAAGAAAGTTTCTGAAGGCGGTTCTCAAAATCAACCAGTTCCCGCAAATGCCGGAGAAAATAAAGGTCTATGCCGGTAAGTTCGTGGAGCTGTTCCACGGTGAAATTCCGTTTCAGCGCGGCATGAACTGCCAGAATTCTCCGGTCATGGGGACGGGAAACCGCCTTTGCCAGGGCTTCATCATCGAGCTTGAGATAAACTTCATCTTTGCCGTCGCCGCCGAAACCGAAACAGCCGATTTCCAGTGAACGCAGTGCTTTCTGGAATGAACTTTTGAATTCCCGTCCAATGGCCATAGCTTCGCCGACCGACTTCATCTGAGTACCCAATGTATCATCTGCGGCGGGGAATTTCTCAAAGGTGAAGCGGGGTATCTTGGTAACCACATAGTCCAGAGCCGGCTCGAAACAGCAGGGAGTGGTGCCGGTTACATCATTAAGCAGTTCATCCAGCGAATACCCCACCGCCAGCAGTGCGGCGATTTTGGCAATGGGAAAACCGGTAGCCTTTGATGCCAGCGCGCTGGAACGGGAAACCCGGGGATTCATTTCAATAATGATCTGTCTGCCGTCTTCGGGATTTACCGCCCACTGCACATTGGATCCTCCGGTGGCAACTCCGATCGCCCGCATTACCTGCAGACTGGCGTCCCGCATGGTCTGGTATTCCCGGTCGCTCAGAGTCTGGATCGGGGCCACGGTAATCGAGTCTCCGGTATGAACGCCCATGGGATCAAGGTTTTCAATGGAGCATACGATTACAGAGTTGCCTTTTTTATCGCAGATAACCTCCATTTCATACTCTTTCCAGCCGAGGAGGGATTCTTCGATCAGCACCTCGCTGGTGGGACTGGCGTCCAGTCCGCGGCGGACAATAGTTTCAAATTCCTCCGGATTGTGGGCAATACCGCCGCCGGAACCGCCCAGCGTGAACCCCGGACGGATAATCAACGGCCAGCTGCCGATGGCATCGGCGGCGGCTTTGGCCTCTTCAAAGGTATGTGCCGAGCCGGAACGGGGCAACTCCAGTCCAATGCTCTTCATAGTTTCCTTGAACAAATTCCGGTCTTCCGCCCGGCGGATGGAATCAGCTCCGGCACCGATCAACTCCACCTGATAACGCTCCAGTATTCCCCGGTCGTAAAGTTCCATTGCCAGATTGAGCGCGGTCTGACCGCCCAGAGTCGGCAGCAATGCATCCGGGCGTTCCCGGCGGATGATTTCATGAAGCACATCACCGTTCAATGGCTCCAGATAGGTGCGGTCAGCCATTTCCGGGTCGGTCATAATGGTAGCGGGGTTGGAGTTTACCAGAACGATTTCAAAACCCTCTTTTTTCAGCACTTTGCAGGCCTGAACCCCGGAATAATCAAATTCACACCCCTGCCCGATCACGATCGGACCGGAGCCGATAATCATTATTTTCTTTATATCAGTACGTTTCGGCATAATTTTTTCCCTGTTGAAAATTATTTTCCCGCGGTAACTTTTCTTCTTTCCATTGCCGCCCTGACCAGGCCGGAAAAAAGCACATGCGGCCGGCGGGGACCGGACTGGAATTCCGGATGGAACTGGCAGCCGATATAAAACGGATGATCCTTTAACTCCACTGCTTCCACGATTTCGCCATCCGGACTGGTTGCCGCCACCCGGAGGCCGCGGCTGACAAAATCATCCAGATAGGCGGTGTTGAAGTAGTAACGGTGCCGATGCCGTTCAGAGACGGTATCTTTTCCATAAAGTTCACGCATCCGGCTGTCCGGAGACAATTTGCATTGGCAGGCTCCCAGACGCATGGTGCCGCCGTATTTCTTCAGATTTTTCTGATCCCGCATCAGGTCGATCACCGGGTGGGCGGTGCCGGGAACAAATTCCGTACTGTCTGCGTCCGTCCAGTTCAGAACGTTGCGGGCAAATTCAATGGTCATGCACTGCATGCCCAGGCATATACCCAGCAACGGCACCCGGTTTTCCCGGGCATATTCCGCCGCCAGTATTTTTCCCGGAATGCCCCGGTTGCCGAAGCCGCCCGGAATAAGGATGCCGTCAGCTTTCGCCAGCAGTTTTGCCGCCCCGTATTTTTCCAGTTCCTCCGCCTCAACCGGTATTACATTGACTTTTACATCAGCAGAGAAACCGGCATGGCGCAGTGCCTCGTAAATACTTTTGTAGGCATCCTGATGTTTAATATATTTTCCCACCACGGCAATGGAGACTTCACCGGCGGGATGGAGAATTTTATTCACCCACTGCTGATATTCGGTCAAGTCAAGCAGACGCTGTTCCAGCCGGAGCAGATCCAGAGTTTTGACATCAAGTTTCTGTTTGGCCAGCTCAATGGGGACTTCGTACACGGTGTTCTGCACGTCAAGTTCCTCAATCACCAAATCTTCCGGTACGTTGCAGAAAAGAGATAATTTCTTTATATGTTCTTCTTCCAGCGGAACTTCCGTCCGGCAAACCAGAATATCCGGCACAATTCCAATATTGCGCAGCAGTGCCACCGACTGCTGACTGGGCTTGGTTTTAAGTTCCTTTGCCGCCCTGATGAACGGAACATAGGTTAAATGGATAAACACCACATCCCCCCGGGGGGCTTCCAGCCGGAACTGCCGGATGGCTTCCAGGAAAGGCAGCGACTCAATATCCCCTGCCGTGCCGCCGATTTCGGTTATGGCAATATCAATTCTGTCATCATGCAGTGAACGCACCGCTTCTTTGATGGCATCGGTGATATGAGGTATAACCTGCACGGTTGCCCCGAGGTATTTTCCGGAGCGCTCCTTTTCCAGCACTGAATGGTAAATTTTACCGGAGGTGTAATTGCTGTTTTTTGAACACTCCACATCGGCAAAGCGTTCATAATGCCCGAGATCCAGATCGGTTTCCGCGCCGTCGGCGGTAACAAATACTTCACCGTGCTGATATGGACTCATCGTTCCCGGATCTATATTGAGATAGGGGTCAAGTTTCTGCATGGCGACCCGGAATCCACGCTGTTTCAGCAGCCAGGCCAGACTGGCGGCGGTTATACCTTTGCCGATACTGGAAACCACTCCGCCGGTTATGAAAATATGTTTGGTCATTTTCCCGCCTCCTTCATCAAACCGGCAAACTGGCCGAAGATTTTTGCTGAATCATGGGGTCCCGGGGCGGCTTCCGGGTGGAACTGCACCGAAAACGCCGGTTTGTTTTTATGCCGTATGCCTTCGACGGTATGATCGTTAAGATTGATGTGGGTTAACTCAAGTTCGTCCGGCAATGAACTGCCGTCCAGTGCAAAGTTGTGATTCTGGCTGGTAATTCCCACGCTTCCGTCGCTTAAATCCCGTACCGGATGGTTGCAGCCGTGGTGACCGAACTTAAGTTTGCCGCATTTCGCTCCGGAAGCCAGACCGAGGAGCTGGTGCCCGAGGCAAATTCCCATAACCGGCACTTTGCCCAGCAGCTGACGGACGCACTCAATAGCATAAGTCACCGCTCCGGGATCTGCCGGACCATTGGAGAGGAATACTCCGTCCGGAGCAAATGCCAGCAGTTCTCCGGCCGGAGTTGAAGCCGGGAAAACGGTTACTTGCATATCATTTTCCGCCATCATTCTCAAGATATTGCGTTTGATTCCGAAATCAAGTGCCGCCACTTTGAATTGTCCGGTTTCATTCCAGACATAAGGTGACTTGGTCGTAACTCTGGCGGCATAATCCTGCCCTTCCAGCCCAGCCCATTCCCGGGCCATGCGGACGGCTTCCTGTTCAGACATTTCAACATCAGAACAGTGAAGATATGACTTCATGGTGCCGCTCTCCCGGAGGCGGATGGTCAGTTTGCGGGTTTCTACTCCTGCCAGACAGGGTTTGCCGTGGCGGATCAGAAAATCCCGGAGTGAAAATTCACTGCGGAAATTGGACGGCTCGTTAAGGCGGGAAATCAGAAATCCGGAAAAGTGCGGCAGATCTGACTCCATATCCTCAGTACAGCAGCCGTAATTGCCGATCTCCGGACAGGTAAGTGTAACAAACTGCCCGGCATAAGACGGATCAGTGGCAATTTCCAGATATCCGGTCATACCGGTATTGAAAACCGCTTCGCCCACCGCGTCCACCGGGGCGGCACAGCTTACACCGTAATAGATCTCGCCATTCTCCAAAGCAAGAAAATTCTTTTTCATAATATCCTTTTTATCAACAGTTTCCCTTTGACGGCAGACGGTTTTGCGTTAATAAGACCTTCCGTCGCGGTTTTCACAAAAATTTACCAGAGCCCGGTTCACCACCCGGTATCCTCCGGGCGTGGGATAATCCCCGGAAAAATACCAGTCTCCCCGGTGCTCCGGACAACAGCGGTTTAATGATTTTATCGTCTGGAAAACGATCTCAAGTTCAGCATGGAAATTTTCCGGCTTCAGCTGCCGGGTGATCTCTTCTATCAATTCCTTCACCGTAAATAACTGATAAAGTTCGCGCACCGGATTGAATTTATTGTATTTTCCGGATATTAACGCTGCCCTGGCGGCATTGCAGGCCTCGGAGAGGAAAAGCATTTTTCCGCTTTTTTCCAGCAATGATACCAGAGCCCGGAAGGCGGCCAGCTCCCGGAGACTGCCCATGTCAATACCATAACAATCCGGATAACACACCGGCGGAGCGGCGGAACATACCACAATTTTTTTCGGTTCCAGCCGGTCAAGCATGGGCAGAATGGCGTTAGTCAGCGTATTTCCCCTCACAATGGAGTCATCCAGCACCACCAGGGTATCTTTTCCCGGTTCAAGCAGTCCGTAGGTAACATCGTAAACGTGTCTGGACAACTCTTTTCTCACCGTGGAGTCCGCAATAAAGGTGCGGAATTTGGCATCTTTAACCGCGATCCTCCCGAAACGGAGACGCGGCGGACGCTTTTCCTGCAGCGTCTCCAGCAGACCGTGAAAACTGATTTGTGCGGTATTGGGTATGTAGGAAAAAAAGGTGTGTTCCCAGTCATTTCCGCACGCCTCCAGTACCGCCGGCACCAATGCCCGCCCCATGGCTTTGCGTTCCCGGTGAATATCGCCGTCATTGCCGCGGGAAAAATATATTCTCTCAAATACGCAGCGGCGCAGTCTTTTCCGTTTGAGACAACTGGATATTTCCACTGATCCGTCGGGATGAATATGCAGCAATTCGCCCGGAGGCAGTTCCATAATATGTTCCTCCCGGCAGTCAAAGACGGTCTGCAGTGCCACTCTTTCGCTGGCCACTGCGACAACTTCATCATCACAAATGAAAAATCCCGGCCTTATTCCGCCGGGATCTCTCAATGCAAAAGCCTCTCCGGTGCCGGAGACACAGCAGAAAACATACGCTCCGTCCAGCCGGGAAAAGGTGTGATTGAATACTTTGGTGTAATTGACATGAGGGTTATTTTTCTTCAGCTCCATTTCCAGCTCATGCGCCAGAAGCTGGAGTACCAGACGGCTGTCCTGGGTATTGGGCAGATAGTGTCCGGAGGAGCGGAGAAATTCCAGTATCTCCTGGTTGTTGGTGAAGTTGAAATTTCCTGCCAGCAGAAAGGTCCGGTCAATGCATCCATTTTCCCGTACCAGCGGCTGGCAGGCTTCAATAGTATGTCCGCCGAAAGTACCATAGCGCAAATGCCCCAGCAGCAGCGATCCGGAAAAACAGGAGAAGTTCTCCTGTTTTCCTTTTCCGACGTTCAATTTAGCACTTATTTTGGAAACCACCTCGGCCAGAGGATTGGCGGCGCAGGATTTTTCCAATTCATAAGCGGGAACTCCCGGCGGGGCGTCGGGTATGATCCCGGCAATACCGGTACCATCCTGACCGCGGTTGTGCTGTTTCTCCAGCAACAGCGTCATCTGCTGGAAAGCGTAGGCATCGGTGCCGTACTTTTCCCGGTAGAAGTTGCTGTCGCGCCGGAGCCGGATCATGCTTACGGCACACTCATGTTTAATTTCATCGGACATATTTTATCATTCCTTCCCAATGACTTTTTTCACCGTAAACCGGGCAGGTTTATCAGTAGATGAACAGCATTTCCCGGTATTTCGGCAGCGGCCACTTGTCATCGGCCACCAGCATTTCCATAGCATCAACGGTTTTTCTCAAATCGTTCATGGCAAAGATAATGCCTTCATGTTCGCCATTGAGCGCGGCCCCGAGGGTTTCCGTCTTGGCGATGAGCTCATCCAGCCCGCTGCCCAGGTCGGAAGCCACTTTCTTAAGCCCGATATTGCCGGGGATCTTGGCGGCAGCGGCGGCATTGAGTGCGGTCAGACTGGCGGTGTATTCATCCCGGACACAGGGAATAATCATGTTTCTTGCCATTTCCAGAGCCAGACTGCCCTCAATCCGGATGCGGCGGTGATATTCCTCAAGGAAGACTTCATAACGGGACTTGGCCTCGGTTTCGGAGAGGATGCCGTAACGGGTGAGCAGCTTGATGTTCTCCGGCTTCAGATACGCCCGCAAAGCCTCCATGGTGGTAGCTTTATTCGGCAATCCGCGGCGTTCGGCTTCAAGTTTCCAGGCGTCGGAGTAATTGTCGCCGTTGAAGATGATCCGCTTGTGTTTCTTGATGATCTCCTGGAGCAATTCCTGCAGATTGGCGTTGAAGTCGCCGCCTTTGAATTTTTCAATTCTTCCGGCGATTTCATCCATGGAGTCAGCCACGATGGTATTCAGGATCATGTTCGGCCCGGAACAGGACTGGCTGGAACCCGGGGCGCGGAATTCAAACTTGTTGCCGGTAAAGGCAAACGGACTGGTACGGTTGCGGTCGGTCGCATCCCGTGGCAGCGGCGGCAGGGTATCTACACCGATACGCATACTGGATGCCTTCTTGCTGCTTCTGGCATGTCCGCTTTCCAGCTGTTCAATCACATCATTGAGCTGGTCACCCAGATACATGGAGATAATTGCCGGCGGTGCTTCGTTGGCACCCAGACGGTGGTCATTTCCTGCCCCGGTCACTGCGCAACGCAGAAGATCGCTGTGCAAATCCAATGCCCGGATTATGGCGCACAATACAGTAAGGAAGATGGCGTTCTGATGGGGGTCATTGCCCGGATTGAGCAAATTCACTCCGCCGTAAGCCAGTGCCCAGTTATTGTGCTTTCCGGAACCGTTCACTCCGGCGAAAGGCTTTTCATGCAGCAGACACACCAGCCCATTCCGGTCAGCCACGGTACGGAGCACTTCCATAATCAGCATATTGTGATCCACCGCCAGGTTGAGCTCCTCGAACATCGGAGCCAGCTCAAACTGTGCCGGAGCCACTTCATTATGACGGGTTTTGGCGGGAATTCCCAGCTTCCAGAGTTCGCATTCAACCTCGGTCATGAAATTGAGCACCCGGGTCTTGATGGAACCGAAATAGTGGTCTTCCAACTGCTGATGCTTGGCCGGAACCGCGCCGAAAATGGTTCGTCCGGTCTGCACCAGATCGGGGCGCTGGAGATAGAAATTTTTGTCGATCAGGAAATATTCCTGTTCCGCACCGAGAGTGATGGTGACTTTCTCCGGTCCTTTGCCGAAGCACTTCATCAAACGCTGGGTGGCATTGGAAATGGCCTGCATGGAACGCAGCAGCGGAGTTTTCTTATCCAGAGCTTCACCGGTATAGGAGCAGAAGGCGGTGGGAATGCAGAGGGTTGCTCCATTGCTGTGCCGCTTGATGAATGCCGGGCTGGTGGGATCCCAGGCGGTATAGCCGCGGGCCTCAAAGGTACAGCGCAGACCGCCGGAGGGGAAACTGGAAGCGTCCGGTTCACCTACAATAAGGTTCTTGCCGGAAAAACTCATAATCGGCTGACCGTCAGCCTTGATTTCAAGGAAAGAATCGTGTTTTTCCGCAGTTGATCCGGTCAACGGCTGAAACCAGTGGGTAAAGTGGGTCGCACCTCTTTCAAGTGCCCATCTTTTCATAGCATGAGCCACATCAGCGGCGATATCCGGATCCAGCGGCAGACCAAGTTTAATAGTACCGATCAGTTTTTCTGCGGTAGCCTTGGGCAGATAC
Source organism: uncultured bacterium (assembly GCA_949286445.1). Lineage (GTDB taxonomy): Bacteria > Verrucomicrobiota > Lentisphaeria > Victivallales > Victivallaceae > CASECL01. The sequence goes on from CASECL010000092.1 coordinate 20,946, forward strand.
TTGCGCATGGTCTCCGGTCCGAAGACGTCTTCTCCGTAAAAATTCAGATCTTCGACTGGTTTGGCTGTCATCGGCGGGGGGGTAATCCGGCCGGCGATAGCGTTGACGGCGAAATTCCGGTTCAAGGTGTTCATTTTGGTCAAGCTCCTCTTTTTGGTATGGCTTTTTTTAATTTATGGTTTTTGTTATTTTCAAAATTCAAATTTCGTTTAAAATTCACTTGCCGGAGATTACAGCATTTTCCGTGCCAATATTATTCTCAGCCGGACGGCGGCTTTCACAGCACAATATATTACAACTTTGTAACTTTTGCAATAAAAAATATGTAACATTTTTGTAATATACATCCATTTTCAACTCATTTCAAGGTTGGCACGGAAAATGCTATATACCGGCAAAACATCTTAATTGAATTAATTGGAGGAAAAAATATGAAAGAACTGGTGCGACAGTACGGTCTGTACGACTTCGCCAATGAGCATGACGCCTGCGGTGTCGGTCTGGTTGCGGATCTCAACAACCAGCCGAATCACAAAATTGTAAACCTGGGAATAACCCTGCTGAAAAATCTGATGCACCGCGGTGCGGCAGGTTGCGACCCGGAAACCGGCGACGGTGCCGGGTTGCTTTTCGGCATGCCGGATGAATTCTTCCGCCACGAACTGCGCGGCATGCTGCCGGAAAAAGGGAAATATGCCGTTGGAATGGTTTTCGGCGGCAAAGACCACGAAAAAGAAATTGCTTCCATTATTGAAGCTGAGGGCGGCAAAGTCATCACCTGGCGCAATGTTCCGGTCAATCCCGGAGCGATCGGCAAAGTGGCAAGAGAAAGCATGCCGCTGATCCGTCAGATTTTTATTGACGGCAGCAGCCTTGCCGCTGAGGACAAACCGGCAGGAAATTTTGAACGCCGGCTCTTTGTCATGCGCCGGCTGCTGGAAAAAAATGTTCCGGAAACCTATTTCTGCAGTCTCTCTTCCCGGAGCATTGTTTACAAGGGGCTTCTGCTGGCTTCGCAGATTGAGAAATTTTATCTTGATCTGGACAATGAAAAATTCAAATCCGCCCTCGCTCTGGTGCATCAGAGATACAGTACCAATACTTTCCCCACCTGGGAACTGGCGCATCCCTTCCGCTACCTGGCGCACAACGGAGAAATCAATACTCTCCGCGGCAACCTCAATGCGCTCCGGAGCCGGGAGCCGTCATTTGCCAGCAGACTTTTCAGCCCGGAAGATCTGAAAAAAATTCTTCCCCTCGTCCGCCCCGGTCAGAGCGACTCGGCGTCACTGGACAATATGTTTGAACTCCTCACCTCTGCGGGCCGGAGCATGGCGCATGCTATGCTTATGCTCATTCCCCAGCCCTGGGGCGTGAAATACCATCTCGGCCGGGATGTCCGGGGATTTTTTGAATACAATTCTGCTCTTATGGAGCCCTGGGACGGCCCTGCCGCAGTGGGATTTTCCGACGGTGTCAATGCCGGAGCGGTATTGGACCGCAACGGTCTGCGTCCGGCACGTTACACGCTTACGGAAGATAATCTCTTTGTACTGGGTTCTGAAACCGGCGTAATTGACATCGACCCCGGGAAAGTGGTGTTGCGCGGCCGTCTGCGCCCCGGGGAAATGATTTTCTGCGATCTGGAAAAACACCGGCTGCTTTGCGACAATGAAATTACAAAAGAGGTGGCCCGGCAGCTGCCTTTCCGCCGCTGGTGCGAGGAAAACAAACTTTACCTCAACGGCGTGTTCGATGCGGTCAAGGCCGCGGGAAAACGGGAAAACGCCAGCGAAATGCGTCGGCTTTTTGCTTACAGTGCGGAAGATATCGACCTGCTGATCAAACCCATGGCACAAAACGGCCAGGAACCGGTTGGCTCCATGGGAAACGATGCGGCACTGGCGGTACTCTCGGAAAAACCCCAGCTGCTTTTCAACTATTTCAAACAGCTGTTTGCCCAGGTGACCAATCCGCCTATCGACCCCATCCGCGAGGAACTGGTCATGAGTCTCACTACTTACATCGGCAACTGCGGAAACATTCTGGAAGATGGCGAATTTCATGCCAGGGTATTGAAATTGCCCCGCCCGGTTCTCACTACTGCAGAACTGGAAAAACTGCGCAATCTGGGCAATGAAAACTTCCGCAGCCGGGAGTTGAAAATGGCCTTTTTCGGTGTCGGCGGCGACGCGCTGAAACGGGGCTTGGAAAGCCTGGCCGAAGAGGCCCGCAATGCGGTTAATCAGGGTGTCAGAATTATCATACTCAGCGACCGTGATCTTCCCAGGGCCGCCACTCCCATTCCGTCGCTTCTGGCGGCGGCGGCAGTAAACCGGGCTCTGGTGGACTCTTCCCGCCGCCCGGAAAGCGGTCTGATTATCGACTCCGGCGAAGTACGGGAAGTTATGCACTTTGCTCTTCTCATCGGCTTTGGCGTTACCGCAGTGTGTCCTTACCTTGCGCTGGAGACGGTAACCGAACTGGCGGAAAAGGGTGAACTTGGTGCCAATATCACTCCGGACACCGCCGCGGCAAATTATGTCAAGGCAGTGGACAAAAGCCTGCTTAAGGTTATGTCTAAAATGGGTATATCCACACTTCGCAGTTACCGCTCCGCCCAGCTTTTTGAAGCTCTCGGCCTGAACCGTGATGTGGTGGAAACCTATTTCCCCGGCACCGCCTGCCGTATCGGCGGCATCGGTCTTGATGAAATTGCTTCTGAGTGCACCGCCAGAAAAAATGCCGCGGAAAAAGCGGTGGAAAACAGCAATTTTCTCCCGCCTTCCGGTGGAGTTTACACCTACCGTTTCGGCGGGGAAAATCACCTCTGGACGCCTCAGAGTCTGGCGGCGTTCCGTCAGGCGGTGCAGCGCAACGACCCGGAAAAATACCGGGAATACGCGGACTTCATCAACCGTCAGGAAAGACATCTCTGCACCCTGCGGGGATTATTTGAGTTGGTTCCGGCGGAAAAACCGCTGCCGCTGGAAAAAGTGGAAAGCGTGGAAAGCATTTTGAAACGTTTTGTTTCCGGTGCCATGTCACTGGGTTCACTCAGCCCGGAGGCCCATGAAGCGGTAACCGTGGCCATGAACCGTCTCGGCGGCATGAGCAACAGCGGCGAAGGCGGCGATGACCCGG
>CASECL010000093.1 GCA_949286445.1 uncultured bacterium
TGCATCTTCCGGATTTACCCTTTGAAAAAAATAAGGTTTACCGCGGCTCTTTACTGTAAAGGGGGTACAAAATGATATTTTTTGATCATGCCGCGGCGGAAGTAATTCCGCAGGAAGTAACTGACTATTATTTTGACCGTCTGCGTGACAGCGGCTTTGTCAATCAGGAATCAGTTCATGCCGCCGGGAGACAGGCGGCAAAAAGACTGGAACAGGCCGGCAACAGGTTATCTGCCCTGTTCGGACGGGGCAGAAATACCATATGCTGGGCGGCGACCGGGAGCGACTTGTTCCGCATTCTTGCCGCTACTTTCGGAAACAATGCTGTATCAGGGAAACCAACTGCCGCATTAACTTCAAGACTGGAACACCCGGCAGCGGAAGCCAACCTGAAGTATTACTTTAATCAGGTAATTTTTCTGGAAAATGACCGCAGCGGACGCTTCTGCGGGGAATTGCCTCCCCTGCCCTGCCGGCTTGCTCTGCTGGGGGCGGTGAACAGTGAACTTGGTATCATTCAGAATTTATCTCCGTTTTACCGGGAAATGAAACAGCAGGATACTTCCGGGAAATCTGTTTTTGCCGTGGATTTTATTCAGGGGGCGGGAAAGTTGCAAAATGTGCCGGATGGTGATATATTACTGGTGTCGGGGCATAAGTTCGGCGCGCCGGGCGGAGCGGCGATGATTTGCCGCGACCGGGCAACGGCAGAAAAACTGGAGGGATACCGGAAAAATCTTTACGGTGCCGGCAGAGTGGAAGTGCCGTTGATGGAAAGCATGGTTTTTGCTTTGGAACGCCGTTTGGAGACGGCCGGAAAAAACTGGGACCGGGTTTCAGTTTTAAATGCATTTATCCGTGATGAATTGAAAGAACAGGTGGAATTCACCCTGCCGTTAGAGGATAGCTCACCGTATCTGCTGCACTTTTCGGTGCCGGGATATCAGAGCGGCGTTCTGCTGCGGCTGTTATCAGCAGCAGGAGTAATGTGTTCTGCCGGGAGCGCGTGCCAGGCGGAGACCGGAACGCCGAGCCGGGTACTTAAGGCGTTGAAGTGGAGCGATAAAAAAGCGTATTCGGCTTTGAGATTGAGTTTTTGTCCATCAAATACACTGGAGGAAGCAAGGGAGTTTGTCAGTGTTTTCCGGCAGGTATTGAGAGATTATTAGATAAATATTTTTCATTCTGCCGGTAATTTTACGGTGGAAACATGAGTTGCCCGCGGCAGTTGATGCCGTTGACAGCGTGGATTGCAGAGCGGGGGGGTAATTGAATAAAATTACCCCTTTGTTTTACAGCAGTACAACCGTGGAAACGGCGGTAAAACTGTATTATTGCCGGTTGAGAGCTGAACACAGCAGGACGTAAATATTTTTTGTCCGGGAGTTGCGGAAAAATTGAAAAAATATATTCTTCTATTCTTGATGCTGCTGATACCGGCGGCAGTGTCTTCTGCCTTTGCGGCAGACCGTTATGAAGTATGGTTTACCCGGTCGGTGGCGGCGGCGGCGGCGGTTTTTGTCATTTACTCGGTGCGGAAATTGCTGTCAAACCGCTGGGCCAGGGATATTTTTGCGGTGATATTCGGCAGTTTTTACTGGCTGGTCAGTATTCTTGAAAGCAGCTCCTTTTTCATGTCGGGGGTGAGCTTTGACCGGAAATACTTTTATCACTTCAATTTCAACAGCATACGTTATGCGCCGCGTCAACTTCAGCTGGGGGCTTTTGCGCTGTTTCTCTGCTGTGTGCTCGGGGTGCTGGCTGTCGCCGTGCTCTTTCTCCGGAAAAAACATTCTCCGGTAAAAAAACGTTCCAAAAGACTGATTTTTTCTATTCTCTTTGCGGCATCGGCAGTGTTTTTTATCTGCGCTTCACCATTATCCGGAATTTTCAATCTGATGTGGAACCTGAATAATTCACGCATGACCACCCCCCCTCCCCCGCTGCCGCCGGACCGCTATCTCCGCTTCGGCATAAAGAAGTGTCCGGTGGAACGGGATGAAATTACCGCAGAGGCAAAAGGGAAAAATCTGATATTCATTCTGCTTGAAAGCGTGGAAAGCACCTTTCTGGATGAAAAAATATTTCCCGGTCTGATGCCAAATCTCCAACGTCTGGTACGGGAGGAAGCACTTTATTTCAATGATGTGAAGGCACCCCGCAATGCTGAATTTACCTTCGGTGCGATGTATGCCATGTTTTTCGGCAGCATTCTCTGTCCGTCACAGCTTATCGGAGCGGGAAATCTCGGAAATGACGGCTTGAATGTAGCAGTGGGTAACCGGTTGAGTTCATTCCCTCTGATCTTGAACAGGGCCGGGTACAAACAGTCATTCATGCGCGGACCTCCGATTGAATTCGGCGGTACCAACGTATTGCTGAAAAACGAAGGCTACGATGAAATGTGGTCCGCTGAACCGGATAACGGCAATCTGCTCGGCTGGGAAAGCGATAAATGGGGATGTTTTGATGATGAGCTTTTTGAGCGGGCGTTCAAAAAATATCAGGAACTCTGCCAGACCGGGAAGCCATTTAATTTAACGCTGCTCACGGTAAACGGACACAATCCGAGAGGGTTCTGCCCCCCGGATGCACCGCATTACACCGGCTGGAAAAAGGTGGTGCCGCTGCTGGACGCCAATGCCGCCACCGACCGGGCACTGGGGCGTTTTATCGAACGGCTGAAACAGACTCCGGAGTGGAAAAATACCATAGTGGTTTTCTGTACCGACCACCCCGCACTGCACTGTACGATTTCGGATGTACTGTACGCCAATCCGCACCGGAAACTGGTTTTCGGAGTGCTGAACTCCAGGTTCGGCACCGGCATCATCAACCGTACCGGGCGGAGTTTTGACCTGGCTCCGACGGTTCTTGAACTGCTGGAGGTAAAACACAATTACACCTTTCCGCTGGGTGAAAGTTTACTGCATGAAACCGATCCCCGCCGTCTTAAAGCTGACGAGGGAGAAGGTTTGGAGACACTGGGCAACTATGTTAAACAGCGCAGCTGGATCGGTTTGGGAAATGATTTTACCGCGGAAATAAATGCTTCCGGCAGACCGGTTATGACAATAGGCAAACTGGAATTGCCGATTTTCGCCCGCAACTGGGGCGTTCAGCGTCTGCCGCAGGAACGGGAGTGTTTCATCGTGCGACTGACCCCGGGAAATGAAATCATCGACTATGGGACAGAAGAACCTCAGGATATGGAAAAATTCCGCGCCGGAGAAAACAGTTATCTGATTTTCGGCACCGGGAAAAGTATTCTGCCGGTGCTGCTGGGGGTGAAAAATTATGAAAAAGAAGAGTTTTTCCTAGCATTCTGCCGCAAGAGAAAATGGAAGTATGTCAGTTCGTTAAATCCTCATCAGCTGAAATTGGATACAAAAGAAGAAAATTGATTTTCCCTTCGTACTTTCGGGAAAACAGCAGCGGCATTTGACATTTGAAAATACGGCGGATGAAAATATTTTTTTGATTGATAATTTTTTTATTGAAAGGATAAAACCGGTAAATTTATGGAAAAGAAAAAAATACTTATTTGCGGTGCCGGAGCAGTCGGAGTTTATTACGGCGGCCGTCTGGCTCAGGCCGGACATGAAGTATCAGTAGTGGCCAGAAGTGATTATCAGGCGGTGAAAGAAAAACCTTATGAAATAAAGAGCATCGCCGGAGACTTCAAATTTTCTCCTGCCCGGGTTTTGCATGATGCTTCCGAATACGGGGAAACGGCAGATTATGTCTTTCTCTGCGCCAAAGTTTTACCTCAGGTTGACCAGTCCGGCCTGATACGCGGCGCACTCAACGGCAACCATACGCCAATCGTTTTGATTCAGAACGGTATCGAGATAGAGAAACCCATTTCCGACGCCTTCCCCGACCATGAACTGATCAGCTGTATCGCCTATATCGGCGCATCACGTCCGGCACACGGCAAAGTTCTGCATACCGGAGCCGGAAGATTGAAAATGGGCAGTTATCCATGCGGAATAAGTGAAAAAGTCCGGGAATTGTCAGCGATGTTCAACGCCGCCA
>CASECL010000094.1 GCA_949286445.1 uncultured bacterium
AACTCAGTTATTGCCACTTTCTGTTACCAGGCCGCGCACGGAGAAAAACTCAGGATTGACAACCCGGATACTCTGCTTGCCCTGGTTCATATTGATAACTTATGCCGCAAAATTATCGGCGTTTGCCAGAATAAACCGGAAGGCAGAATAACTATTGAAGCAGAATTTCATCCCTCCCTGGGCGAAACCGCCGCATTGCTGACAACTTTCGCCGCCGGAAAACTGCCGGACGGAAACAACCGGTTTGCCCGGCTGCTTTTTGAGTGTTATCAATTCTGTTGTGAAAATTGATACCCGGTTTAACGCATTACTTTCAACACCGGATTGCCGTCGGAAAATACCAACTGCAGTTTTCCCGCCCTCAGAAGTTCCCGGATTTCCAGCCCCAGTTTCTCATATTCGCCATACAGCGAGGGCAGAAAATCCGGATTACGGGCAGATTCTCCGATAAGCAGATAATCAGCTTGACTGTTTTCCAGAATTTTCCAGAGTTCATCCGCGTCCGGGGGAACCGGAGTGAAATACCGGGCCTGAAAAGAGGGGTCTGCAATGTGAAAACGGCGGGGAACATACAATCCACGGCGTTCAAATACCAGCCAGACTTCGGCATCAGACGGAGTATGTTTTTCCAGAAATTCCAGCGCATCAAAAAATTCTTTATCCCGGGAGCCGTTTACTATCATCTTGACCGGCTCGGAAGAGTACCGGAAATATTGTACAAAACCATAATAAAAGTGACTGAAGCTGTTCAGCGATATTGATAATACCGTAAGCCCCCCGGCGGCCCACAGCGCAATTCTGGCGCGGCGGATATCTTCCGGCAGGTATTTACCCGCCAGCAGCACAATCGCCAGCCACAGCGGCTGAAAAAAGCGGCTCTGAGGCGAAGTGGCACTCCAGAAAAGATAACATATTCCCAGTGCCGTAAAAATCTTCCAATCCCTTTTAGCTCCGTAAAGTACCGCAATCAAAGTCAATGCTATCAACTGCCACCCGAAAGTGTAGCCATCAAAGAGATCCTGATCAAAAGCCATTAAAACAATGTTGAAAATTATTCCCCATATCCCCTGCACAGCAAACTTTTCCTGCCCCATGGCCAGATGAACATTTTCCACTATTTTATCCGCCACACTGCCGCCAAAAAGCACCGTGCCGAAAGGATAAAATGGATTTCCGGTATAAATCCAGCTCCGGAGATAGAAAATCCCCCCCGCCGCCAGTCCGGACAACGGCAGTAACAGCGAACGGAGATTTTTCCTGCCGTTCCATGCCGCCAGTGCAATAAAACATCCCAGCAGTCCGGCACTGACCTTTACCGCCACAGTTCCGGCGGCAAAACACAGCATAGCCATCCGGTCAGCCGCAGTTTTTTCCTCCTGCCAGTAAATTTTCAACGCACCGGAAACAAACAGCAGAATAAATATTTCAGCGTAAATTTCACGCGAAACATCAATCGTCCCCGGCGGCAGAAACCAGGCCAGTGCTAAAATCAGTGCCGCCCATCTCCCGTGCCGGAAGCTCTCCAGTAATTTGAAAACCTGATAGAACAAAATCAGATAGAGTACCCAGCTGAGCAGCTTAACCCCGGTCAGTCCGCCGATACGGAATAATGGCAGTTCCAGAAAATGGGGCAGAAGCGGAAATGCAGAATAGGGATTATCCGGAAGCACCACCGCTCCTCCATTATCGCAAAATATCCTCAACAGTGCCGCCTGATAGGTTTGCTCATCCCAGGAATACGGCGGTATCAGCGCAGATCCGAGCCCGAATAAACCAAATACCACCAATCCGGTAAGCAGCGGGCGGTCAAACCCAATCTTCCGGAAACTCCACCATCCCGGCAGAGCCGCAATCACCATTAAACTCCACATCAGCCATTCCGGTGCCCGGCATATTAGAGGATTGAAAATAAAAATCAACAGTCCGGCAGGAAAAAGTGATGCCGCCCAGAAGACAAATTCCGGCTGTTTTCTCCGCCATATCAACAACGATAAACTCTGTATCATCCCCAGCCATACCGCCACTGACAGCAACGCCGTTCCCGGGGAAACAATCATATTATTCAAAAAGCCGGTCATCATTACTTATATCCCAATTTGGATGTTTCAGCAGCAAAGGCAGTTTATCCGGCGCAATGCCGCGCTTTTTCATCACTTGCAGCCGTTCCGCCCGGACAGCGGCGGCACCGTCTTTATCTCCCGACGAAAAACGGGATAATTCCTGATAATATAACACATTTATACTTAAGGGATAAAGACGTCTTTCCGCCTGAAAATATTTTTCTGCCGCCTCAAAATCCCCCTGTGCCGCGGCAGACCGCCCACGAAGCAGATTTAAATGCAAGTAATTAGCATATCCGCGTTTTTCAAGCAAAGCAAAGTATTTGTCTGCCGCCGCCGGATTTTTAAAGTCAAAGAGTTCACACTGTCCTGCCAGATAGGCAGTTAGAGGCGAAAATTTCATTGCCAGCGATTTATCCAACAGGTCTTTTTTTTCCTTCAAACTTAACGTGCCGCTTCCAATCCGGGCGGAACGCAGACACATCCCGGAGTAAAAATTGCTGATTGCGCCATACAAAATCAGAAAAAGTAAAATTCCACCCCCGCACCACAGCCAGCATTTCCGTCTTTTTGTCCATCCCGGCGGTGAACACACAGCGGGGAAATTACCGGCTTCAGCCGCAGGAAACAGCGTTCCAACCGCCAAATAAAATATTGCGTTCAACGGCCATGCCGCCAGTCCGGCATCACCCATGCCATACGCCAGCAGCATTAACGCCGCCGGCAGTAAAGGACTCGCTTTTTCCCGGTAGTTCAGCCAGGCAAGATAGATTACCAACATAATCCCGATGAAAAATAACAGTCCGAATATACCGGAAGCATCAAAGAAATATAATATCTCATTATGCGGATGCGGATGATAATCTGCGGCAAAACGGCTGAGAAAATATTCTCCGGTAAAATACGGAGCCGCCGCCTCAGAAACATGGCGTGTTCCCGCTCCGGTAAACCAGTTGTCAAAACCACCTTTTATTCCGGCGGAAAAGAGATATTTCCGCAATTCTCCGGATGATCTCCAGATCCAGTAAGTCAGCATACCGCCGACAGCCGGAAGCAGGATAAACGGCAGTAAAACCTTTAATTTCCAGTTTCTCAAATAACTTAAAATTATCATTGCTCCGGCGGCAGATGCCGCCAGCAATGCCCCCCGGGAGGAATATCCGCCCCGCCCCAGATAAAACCACAAAAAAATTCCCAGCAGGAAAAATCCCACCTGCAATTTGCCTTTTTTGGGCACAGTAAAGCACTCCGGCGCGGCAAAACATCCGGCAAAAAGCAGAGCCATGCTCCAGTTCCAATTGCCGCACAGTCCATACGGCGGACGGCAGGAGACATATTCCCATACCATAATACCCATATTCACCACCGCCAGCGCAACCGTAAACCAGGGCAATGCCTTTTCCACTTCCCGATGGTAAAACCAGCCGAAAAAAATCATCCCGCAATAAAAAGCAAAATCCAGATTGCCGAAATCCGCTAATGCCGCCGGCAGCAGCAGCAACGGGATAATTGCCGCCCATCTACGGTAAACTGTTTCCGTTTTTTCTGCCGGTGCGGGCATTTTCTCTCCGGAAACATCATTCACACTGCCAGCTGTGCCGCTGAGCTTAAAAATCCGCGGCAGCGTCAGCAGCAATGACAACATTCCCAGTTCCGGAAGCCCGAACAGCTCCACGGAAGAATACATTGCCATCCGCCCCGGCCAGAACAGGGGATAAGTCAAGGCAACAGCCAGAAAAAGTATCAGAACAGGCAGCATTTTTCTATTGACAGGTAATTTATTCCAGTTGAATCTCTGCATCAGTTTTCCCGGAAAATATTGATATCCAGGATTAAGCGAATTACTTATTTACAACTATCCGCCGTGATTACCCCCGGGTAACCGGATTTTATTTTACATCAAAATTGCGTTATTTCAGATCCGGCAGAAATTTTTTCCGTCTGGCAATTGTCAGCCGGAACTATCTATCTTCATTGTACCTGATTAACAAAAAAAGAGAGGCGACTCTCACCGCCTCTCTCTGAAATATCATTCACGATATATACGGTATTACCCGATTATTTCGTACCGGCACTGGTCACCTGAGCACTGGTGCTGGAGGATTCTTTAACACCCCAGTAGACGCTGCCGCCACGATTCTTGTAGGCGAACCACTTGCTGGTGGTGCCATTGTCGCCGCTGCCGCTGAAGCCCTGGACATGGCCGCCGATGAAGAGGATGTTACCGAAATCGCTGTGGTTGGCTTTGCCGCCGTTACGATAGGTATCTTCTTTCTGCCAGGCATCGCCGGTGTCGCCGGTGCCGGCCGGGAAGTCAGCCGCAATACCGGAGTCGGAACGTCCGGTGGAATCGCTGTCGCCATCGAGCATACCGCCAACATACATATAGTCGGTGTTGGCACCGGCGTTATTGGCATTGTCACCCTTGTACTTCAGTTCAGCAGAACCTTCGCCACGGGTGGTGGTGGTTGACGGGCAACGATAAACATCGTAGCTGGTCAGGTAGCTGTTGCGGCGGAGGGCTTCCAGTCCGGCGTTACCCGGCATATTCGGGAAACGTTCGGAATAGTCCATGGAATAGGTTTTGAGTGAGGTACCAATCTGTTTGAGGTTGTTCAAGCAGCTGGCGCGGCGGGCACGTTCACGAGCCATGTTCAAAGCCGGCAGCAACATTGATGCCAAGATACCGATGATCGCGATTACAACCAGCAATTCGATCAGGGTAAATTCACGAAACTTCTTCATTCTTCTTCTCCTGCAAAATTGTTTTTTTGGTTTAAGGTTTCAACTTATGAAACTTTTTATGCATGTGCAATTATACTATATTTTAGCAAAAAAAATCAAAATGTCAAGTCAAAATCCGATTTTTAAGCAAAAAAAGTCGAAAATATTATGTTTTCCGTTGTTTTCAAAGATCGGCAACCGATATTTTCACCCGGATTAAGTGTTCACCATCAGGCTCTACACAAACTTTATCTTCTTTTACATTTCCGCTTTCCACACAGAGCATTGAATGATACTCATTATCTCCGAAATCTGACATGCGGCGGGATTTGGCTACCCACGGATTCCATACCACGGTGGAGGCACTGTTTTCCTTTTCCACCACAATCCGGCGCTTTCTTCCCTCATCACAGATAACGCAGGTATCGCCGCTCCGGTAAATCCGGTCCACCTCGCGGTCAATGCGCAAAACACTGTTGTCCGAAGCATTGCTTCCGGTCAATTTATCGGTATAACTCCGTCCTTCCAGACCGGAAACGTAAACACGGCTGATATCGGATATATCAAAGTAACTGTGCAATGCCTCTTCAAAATAATGTTTTTCCGCAGAAATATTGGTTATTTTCAGTTCCAGTTCCAGTGTTTTTCCCACTATCGCCCGGTATTCTGCTTTCCACCAGGACGACTGCCAGGTGAAAATCAGCTCATCGGTTCCGTCCGGACGGCGTTCCGCACTTTCCAGTGTCCAGACTGAAGTGCGGGCGTAACCGTGAGCCGGCAGTGAGGGATCGCTCTCATTCGCGCCAAACCAGGGAAAACAAACCGGCACACCGCCGCGCAATGCTTTGCCGGGGGTAAAACAGCTCTCCCTGCTCATCCACAGCACCGGAGCTTCTCCCGCGGGAGTGTACTCCATAATGTGGGCTCCCTGCAGAGAAAAAACCGCCCGGGCAAACTGATTTTCCACTTCAACAAAGCACATCTGTTCTTTATTCTGCCATACTTTCATAGCCTTGATGCTCCATATTCTTCATCTATTTGCATATACTTTAAATATACACCCCGGAGGCGGAAAATACAACTTCCCGGCAGAACATTATTTTTTCTCCGGTTTGACTTTTGACCGCTCCGGTGATATCTTATAAAATCATGGAAGTCAAACAGCTTAACACTCATCTGCTGAAAAGTTCATTCGGCGTATCGCTCGCTACTTTAGCCAGCCGCGTTATGGGGCTGGTACGGGTAATGCTGGAAGCCAGAACACTGGGCGGCGGGGAATTTGCCGGAGCCTGGTTTTTAGCCTTTTCCATTCCGAATCTGTTCCGCCGTCTGCTGGGAGAAGGTGCCCTCGGGACTGCGCTGATCCCGGTTATAACCCAGCGGGAAAATGAACATGGCACCGGCAAAGTCAGGGAGGATCTGGCTATCGTCTTTGCCGCACTGGGGGCGGTGCTGGCACTGATTGTCGTTGTCATTTCCGCCGGGGCATGGCTGTTGTGTTACTTCGGCAGGGAATTGGAAATAGCCTTTCTGCAAACCCCGCGAATGGTGCTTACATTGCAGCTTCTCCCGCTGCTGATGCCATACGCCTTTTTTATCTGCCTGATCGGAGTGATCGGAGCAGTGCTGAATACCAGAAGAAGTTTTTTTCTTCCGGCA
>CASECL010000095.1 GCA_949286445.1 uncultured bacterium
CGAACTTCGACGAAACCGAAAAAGAACCTTCCGTTCTTCCGGCCGGCTTCCCCCAGCTCCTGGTCAACGGCACCACCGGTATCGGTGTAGGTATGGCAACCAGCATTCCGCCTCACAACCTGGCAGAAGTAATCAATGCCACCGTGCATTTGATGGAAAACCCCAAGGCAACAGTAGATGAGCTTATGGAGTTCATGCCGGGGCCGGATTTTCCCACCGGAGCCATTATCCGGGGGCGTTTCCCGTTGCGGCAGTTCTACAATACCGGACGCGGCAGCGTCCGTCTCCGCGCCAAGGCGACCATCGAGGAAAAAGACGGGCGTGAACGCATCATTATTACCGAAATACCTTACGCCGTAAGCAAGGAGGAAATCGTCAAACGCATCGCTGAACTGGTGCGGGAAAAACGCATCGTCGGCATCTCCGACCTGCGGGACGAAAGCAGCAAACGCACCGGTATCCGGGTGGTGGTGGACATCAAACGCGGAGCTATGGCCAGCGTGGTGCTGAATCAGCTTTACGCCCATACCCAGCTGGAAAATGTTTACGGCTGCACCATGCTGGTTATTGACCACAACCGGCCGCGCACCATGAACTTGAGCCAGGTGCTCAATGCCTACATCGACCATCGTATGGAAGTGGTCACCAGAAGAACCAAGTTTGACCTGGCAAAAGACGAAAGCAGACTGCATTTGCTGAGCGGATACCTCAAGGCTCTGGACAATATCGATGAAGTGGTGAAAATTATCCGCGCCGCTCAAACCCGGCAGGAAGCTGAAGCCGCCCTGGTCGCCAGATTTGAATTTTCTGAAATTCAGGCCAAGGCAATTCTGGAAATGCGGCTGCATCAGTTGACCGGCATGTCCAAAGAAGATCTGCAGAATGAATACGACGAGGTATCCAGACGCATCGAATACTGGAAAAGCCTGCTGGCCAGCCGGGAAAAACGGCTCGGGGTCATCCGGGATGAACTTATTGCGGTGCGGGACAAATATGCTTCGCCCCGACGCACGGAAATTACCAGCGACGACAGCGATCTTAATATCGCCGACCTTATTCCGCGCCACAGCTGCGTGATAACGGTTTCCAACACCAATTACATCAAGCGGGTGCCTGCGGACACCTACCGTACCCAGCACCGGGGCGGCGTAGGCATTATCGGCATGGAAACCAAAGAGGAAGACCATCTGGAACACCTCTTCAATGCCGACAGTCACGACCTGATATTCTTCTTTACCGACCGCGGGTTCATGTACTGGCTCAATGTTTATGAAATACCGGAGGGATCCCGTACCGGCAAAGGAAAGGCCATCGTCAATATGATCAAAGTCCAGCCGGGAGAAAACATCCGTGCCATGCTGACCGTTAAACGGGAAGACTTCGAGGACGAAAATAAGTATATTGTCATGGCTTCCAAACGCGGATACATCAAGAAAACTTCGCTTAAACAGTTCTCCAATCTGCGCCGGGTGGGACTCCGGGCTCTGGTAATAGAAGACGATGACGACCTGATCGGTGCTGAATTGAGCAGCAACGGCGATGAAGTATTGCTCTCTACCAAACTGGGCATGGCCTGCCGCTTCAATCAGAATGATGAGGAAATCCGTCCCATGGGACGTACTGCCCGCGGCGTAACCGGAATGCGCTTCAAACTTGAGGGGGATGAAGTGGTGAGCATGGAAATTATCCATGAACACATTGACGATGATTCTGAAATACTGGAAGACACCGATGACGCCGTAGTCGAAGACAACATTGAAAATACTTCCGAAGCAGAAAATACCGATATGACTGCGGAAGAAGGTTCCGGTCCGGAAATTCTGGTGGTAACCGACGGCGGCATGGGGAAACGGTCGCTGGTAGCGACCTACCGCAAGACCCGGCGCGGCGCAAAAGGGGTGGTGAATATCCGCCTCAAGGAGGGCGAAAATGTGGTCAGTGCGCTCCAGATAACCGGAGATGATGAATTGCTTATCACCACCAGGGACGGTCAGCTGGTGCGTATTCCGGCAAATGAGATACGCCGTACCGGACGGGCGGCCAAAGGGGTGATTATCATGCACTTGCGTGAAGGCGACCGCATTACCGGGGTTGCCAAGCTGGTCAAGGTGGAGGGTGAAAAATCCGCCGCCGCGGAAAACACTCCGGCGGAAAACGCCGCAGAAACCGGAGCCGCTCCGGAAACAGTCGACGAAGCCGGCAATGCCACGGATGTTCCGGCAGAAAATCAGGAAAATGAAAATACTGCTCCGGAAAACTGAAGAATAATGAAACACACTCTCCCCCCCTGCTTTTTTCAGCCGGAAAACCGGGGGGGAGAAAGGCAGGAGTTCTTCATTATGAAAATAATGGGGATAATAAATGTTACTCCGGACTCATTTGCGCAGCGTGATCCGGAATTTTCCGCCGCAGTGGAACACGCGGAAAGATTGATCGCAGAGGGTGCTGACCTGCTTGATATCGGCGGGGAATCCACCCGTCCGGGCGCGGCGAGAGTATCGGCAGAAGAACAGATCCGCCGGGTAATTCCGGTAGTGGCGGAATTGAAAAAACGCCATCCGGAGCTGCTTATAAGTGTGGATACCACCCTTTCTGCTGTTGCCAGAGCGGCGGCAGAGGCCGGGGCGGGAATGTTGAACGATATTTCCATGCTCCGGGATGACCCGGCAATGGCGGATATCGCAGCGGAATACAGCTGCGAACTGGTGCTCAACCACAGCCGGGGAACACCGGAAAACATGCGGGAACTGGCCTGTTATCAGGATCTTTGCGGTGAAGTTTACCGCGAACTTGAAGCGGCAGGAAAAGAGGCGGAAAAACGGGGCGTGCCGAAAGATAAAATCATCATGGACCCGGGTATCGGTTTTGCTAAAGATGCACAGCAGAGCATGATGCTTATGAGCCGGATTGAATTTCTGCGTCCGCTGGGAAGAATATTGGTGGGGCCCTCAAGAAAATCATTTATCGGCGGAGCAGATCGGCTGGGAGGAACTATTGGAGCAGCAGTTTTTCTGGCGGAGAAAAATATTGACTTTATCCGGGTTCATGACGTTGCGGCAGTGAAAAGCGCGCTGGATATCTGGAAAACATTGCATAAAAACAATAATAATATTGAAAAATAACACCATCAGCATGCAGGGTGGCACAAGTGACTTGGAATTTGTTAGCAGACATTGCCAGAACAGTTTTTGAAATCGGCATATTGACATTTCTGATTTACCGCGGGCTGTACTTTCTCCGCAGCACCCGGGGAGCATACGTTCTCGCCGGACTGGGCATGATGAGCATTGCACTGTACGCACTGTCCAATGCTCTGAATTTCCGGGTGATACCGGACATCATGCGTTATCTGCTTCAAACCCTGGCTATCGCGCTGGTAGTAATATTCCAGCCGGAACTGCGGCGGGCATTCGCCCAGCTGGGGTCCTATGTATTCTGGAGCGGCAACCGCCGCCGCCGTGAGCTGGCAGGCGAACTAATCGGAGCTCTGGCCAATTTGTCCCGGCATCGTATCGGAGCATTGATTGTGCTGGAACGCCGGGTGGGAATAAAGGGGCTGGTGGACGAAGGAGTCAAACTTGATGCCAAAGTCAACGGCATGCTGCTGGAATCAATTTTCTACCCCAACAGCGCGCTTCATGACGGAGCGGTGATCATCCGCGGCGACCGGATTGTGGCGGCAAAAGCAATCCTGCCGCTTACCGCTTCCACAGAAATTTCCCGGCGGCTGGGAACCCGGCACCGCGCCGCGCTGGGTATATCCGAGGACACGGATGCGGTGGCATTGGTGGTGTCAGAAGAGACCGGCGTGATCAGCCTTGCCGGGCACGGGGTGCTGTTAAGCAATATGGAAATGTCTGAGCTGGAAGAAATCCTGGAAAAGCTCTTTGTTCTCAATGCCAGCGCGGAAGATATTTTTACCAATTCACCCGCTGCGGAAAATCACTCCCGCAGCAAAAGATCGCCCAGCGAAATGGAGGAGTTTTAATTTATGGTAAAATTTTTCTCCCGGATATGGGGTTTTCTGGTACACCTGGTAAAACACGATTTCTGGCGCAAACTTATTGCGCTGGCATTCGCGCTTCTGCTTTATTCTGTCATCATTCAGGAGGACGGCATGCGTGAAGTCCGGCTGCCGCGGGTGCCGATTGAACTGCTGTTGCCGGACAACCTGGTTTACACCGGAGCACCCAAAACGGTCAGTGTATCGTTTATGTGCGACAAGCGCGCCAATGTTGACTTTACCAATCTCAAGGGACAGGCGGAGGTGCAGTTGGATAAATTTACTTCCAATGTTCCTTATCAGCTGATGCTTACAGAAGAAAATTTCTCTTTCCCCGGCCGGGTGAGAGATGTAAAGATAAGCCCGGAAATACTCTCCCTTGATCTGGAACGGGTTATTTCCCAGCGCAAGGCATTGAACGCCAGATTTGACTCTCTGAGCAAAATGTCTGACAATTACTCTATCGGCGAAGTTGACTTTGTCCCGGCAGAAGTGGTGATAACCGGACCGGAGGAAACGGTGAAAAATATTGACGTTATCGAAACTATGCCCATTCCTCTGGACCGGAATATCAGTGAGAATTTTGATTACAACGTCCGGCTGAATTTACCGGAACACGTTTCCGCCAGCCCGGCACGGGTGATCGCCAGAGTCGGAGTGGTGAGAAATTATTCAGACCGGGTATTCCGCAATCTGCCGCTGAAATTCATGTACGGATCTGACATGAAATCATTCCTCCGTCCGGGAGGGGAAATGCCGCTGGTGGAGGTTATTGTAAGCGGCCTGGCAGGAAAGGTTCGTGATCTTTCCCCCAACGCAGTTCAGCCTTACATTGATTTATCCAATATCCGTGAAGGAGGAAAATACAATCTTCACATCAACTGCATGATATCCGGAGGCGACTCCGATTTGACTGTAAGATCGGTTAACCCCGTTGAACTGCGCGGTATTTCTCTGGTGCCGGCGGGAACAGCACCCGGAAAAACTGCAGACGGAAAACAGAAGAAATGATTTTGCCGGGTGGTTGCAGACAGAATATTTATTTCCGGCATAAGATGTTACGGCATAATTGATTTAAAAATTATTGCCGACAGGAAAGTAAGAAAAAACGTTTTTTTTAAAATAAATTTGAGGGAAATTCATGTCCAACAACGATTTGAACAAGGCTACCGAAGAATACAGTGCAAGCCGTATTACGGTGCTTGAGGGTTTGGAGGCGGTGCGCAAACGCCCGTCCATGTACATCGGCGATACCGGAATCCGGGGGCTTCACCATCTGGTTTACGAAGTGGTGGACAACTCCATCGATGAGGCATTGGCCGGATATGCCAGTTCCATTGAGGTAACCATTCACCACGACAACTCCATAACCGTTCTGGATGACGGCCGCGGCATTCCGGTTGACATGCACCCCACCGAGAAAAAACCGGCAGTGGAAGTGGTATTGACCATACTTCACGCCGGAGGAAAATTCGACCACAACTCCTACAAGGTATCCGGCGGTCTCCACGGCGTAGGTGTATCCTGCGTCAACGCGCTTTCAGTATGGATGGATGTGGAAGTTTACCGCGAGGGGCATGTCCACCACATCCGCTTTGAACGCGGTCGCACCACCGTACCGCTGGAGAAACTCCGGGAAACCAGCCGGCACGGTACCAAGGTGACCTTTCTGCCGGATAAGGAAATTTTCCCCGACACCGTCTATGACCGCAGTGTGCTGGCCAACCGGCTGCGTGAACTGGCATTTCTCAACCGCGGAATAACCATTGCCCTGGTGGACGAACGCACCGAAGACGGTAAAGAACCCCACCGGGATGTATTCCACTATGAAGGCGGCATCCGGGAATTTGTCTCCATGCTCAATGCCAATGCCAAACCGCTTCATGATGTAATCTATTTCCACCGGGAGAAAGACGGTATTGACGTGGAAGTGGCCATGCAGTATAATGACGGCTTCAACGAAAATATTTTCAGCTATACCAATAACATCAATACCGTTGAAGGCGGCACCCATCTGGTAGGCTTCCAGACTGCGCTTACCCGCACCATCAATGCCTACGCCAAAAATGAACTCAAAAACGATCACTCCATGAGCGGCAGTGACACCCGTGAGGGCCTGGCGGCAGTAATCAGTGTCAAAGTGCCGGATCCCCAGTTTGAGGGACAGACCAAAACCAAGCTGGGCAATTCCGAAGTGCGCGGCATTGTGGAGTCCGTAATCAACGAAGAATTCGGCAATTATCTCCATGAAAATCCGGGCCCGGCTAAAACTATCGTGCTTCAGGCCATGACCGCCGCCCGGGCCCGTGAAGCGGCAAAACGCGCCCGCGAACTGGTACAGCGCAAGGGAGCAATGGACAGCTTCACGCTGCCGGGGAAATTATCCGACTGCTCCAGCAAAGATCCGGCACAAAGCGAACTCTACATCGTAGAGGGTGACTCCGCCGGCGGCTCCGCCAAGGACGGACGCAACAGCACCTTCCAGGCGATATTGCCTATCCGCGGCAAACTGCTCAATGTGGAAAAAACCCGGCTGGATAAAATTCTGGACAACAAGGAAATTCAGTCGCTGATCGCCGCCATCGGCTGCGGTATCGGAAATGATGACTTTGATATCAGCAAAGCCCGTTATCACCGGGTGATTATTATGACCGATGCTGATGTGGATGGTTCCCACATCCGCACTCTGCTGCTGACATTCTTCTACCGGCAGATGAAGCCGCTGATTGAAGCCGGCTATGTTTACATTGCCAAACCGCCGCTTTTCAAAGTCACCCGGCGCAAAACCGAGCGTTACATTGACACCGAGGAGCAGTTGGATGCCTATTTGATTCAGCTGGGCTGTGAAGACCTTTCCGTCAAATCTCTTGACGGGGCGGAAATGCCTCCGGAAGAGGTCAAAAATCTGGTTGACCTGTACCTCAAAGCCTCCCGTCTCGCCGCCGGTCTGCGCCGCTGCGGTATGGATGAACACCGTTATTTCGAGGCGGTCAGAGAGGACGGCAAATGCCCCATTGCCCATTACACCGTGCGTGAACCGGACGGCAGCACCAGCGAACGCTTTGTTTACGATGAGGAGGAAGAAACCGCGTTTCTGGCGGAAACCCGGCAGCGGATAGCCCCGGTGGAAGTTCCCGGAGATCCGGCTTCCGAAGCGGAGGCGGTAACCGTTTTCCAGCGCAATGTGGACGAAATTAAAATATATGAAGCTTTGGAATGCGAGGCTTTGATCGCGGAACTTAAGACCTATAATATTACTCCGCGGATGATTTTCGACTCCGAAGAACCGATGTTTCAGGTCACCGGGGCGGACGGGAAAGTCAATACCGTTTCCTCGCTGTATGAATTTTTCAGTGTGATACGTCTCAACGGTCAGCAGGGCCTGCGGATTCAGCGTTACAAAGGGCTGGGCGAAATGAACGCCGAACAGCTTTGGGAAACCACATTGGATCCGGAAAGCCGCAAGATGATCAAAGTGCGGATGCAGGACGCAGTTGAAGCGGAAAGACTGTTCACCCTTTTGATGGGAGATGTGGTCGAACCCCGCCGGGAGTACATCGAAAAGTACGCCGCCGGAGTAAAAGACCTGGATATATAATTTCAGCAATTTCTATTTGGGACGAGAGATCAGATCATGGTCAAGTGCGCAGGTATTCTCACCGCCGGAGGCGACAGCCCCGGACTTAACGCGGCAATCAGAAGTGCCGTGAAAATTCTGCTCCGGCATAATTGCCGGACAATCGGTTACATGGACGGTTTTGAAGGCATTGCCTTTGACCGGACCATGGATTTGACAGAAAAGGTCTGTTCCGGCATTCTCACTGCCGGAGGCACCATTCTGCACACCAGCCGGAATAAACCCAACAAAATGCCGGTAGGCGATAAATTGGTGGATATGACCGGAGCAATTGTGGAAAATTACCGCAAACGCCAGCTGGACGCGCTGATCTGTATCGGCGGCGGCGGTACTCACAAAAGCGCACTGGCACTGGCCAAGGCAGGATTGAATATTATTACCATGCCCAAAACCATTGACAACGACCTCTGGGGTACCGATGACTGTATCGGATTCAATACCGCACTGGGGGTGGCGACAACGGCAATTGACAATCTGCATTCCACCGCCAGCAGTCACAAGCGGGTTATGCTGGTGGAAATAATGGGGCACAAGGCCGGATGGCTGGCTCTGGGAAGCGGTATCGCCGGAGGTGCAGATGTAATACTGCTCCCGGAAATACCCTATTCCACCGGAAAAGTGGCGGAAACACTGCTCCGCCGGGCGCGGGAGGGAAAACTCTTCAGCATTGTCCCGGTGGCGGAAGGCGCGCTTTCCCGTGAGAACGCCGCTAAAGTAAAGGAATTGGAAAAACTCCGCGCTTCTGCCGGAAGCAAGTCGGAAAAAGAGGAGATAAAACGGAAAATTGAAGAAATTTCCGGTATCAATCCTCACCGGATATTTGAATTGTCCCGCACCCTGGAAAAGATGACCAATCTGGAAACCAGAGTAACAATTCTGGGGCATCTCCAGCGCGGCGGTACCCCTTCGGAAAGCGACCGGCTGCTGGCAACAAGACTGGGTGCAGCGGCGGCGGATTGCGTTCTCAAAGGGAAATTCGGAGTAATGACCGCGATCAGAGGCGGGGAAATCCAGCTGGTGCCGCTGGACGAAGTGGCAGGCAAACGCAAGTGCGTGCCGCTTAATCACTCCTGGATGAAAGTTGCCCGGGAACTGGGTGTCTGTTTCGGTGAAGAGTAATTATTGCAATTTCTCCGTCTCCGGCACACTTTCAGCGGGAAAGATTACTCTATTTCTGCGGAGACGGAGAAAAGCGAATATGCAAAGTTTTCAGCCATGAAGTGAAAACTTTGACAATAAAAAATACTGGAAAACATTGATTTTTTCAGTTTTACGGAGGCGGAGAGCTTGAAAATCGTACACTTTTCCGATCCGCATGCCGGCGGCAAGGCGGAAGATTTCATGGCATATTTTGATAAACGCTGGGTGGGGGTATTCAATTACCGTTTCCGGCGGAGATTCAAGCATGATCTGTCCGGGCTCAGCGCGGCAGTGGATTATATTCTGTCGGTCAAGCCGGATGTGGCGGTATGCACCGGAGACCTCACCAGTTCCGGTCAGCCGGGGGAATTTGAGACCGTGCGTAAAATTCTTGAGCCCCTCCGGAACAGCTCAATTCCGCTGCTTTACATGCCCGGAAACCATGATTGCTATGTCCGCAGGCCCAAGTGCGTGGCGGCAGTAAACAATATGGTGGAATATCTCACCTGCGGCCGTTACCGCTTTGCAGATCTTCCCCGGGTGGAGCATCTGGGGGATGTGGATTTTATACTGGTGAATTGCAGCCGCCCGTCAAATTTACTGTGTTCATGGGGATTTCTGATCCGGGAGGATGCGGAGTTTATTCAGCGTTACTGCCGGGAAAATGCCCATGACCGCCCCAGGGTGCTGTTAAGCCATTACCCCATGTTTGAAGACCACCCCATACTCCGGGTCCGGCATCGGCTCTTCGGCGAAAAACCGGTGCGCGAACTGCTGGAAAAAGGCGATATTGATCTGTGTCTGTGCGGCCACGTTCACAAACCGTATTTCCGGGAAACCCTGCCGGGGGGAAGAGGGGAAAATTGCGCCGGAAGCGTTACCAGGAACCGGTCATTTACAGAGATTGATTACGATCCGGTTTCCCGTGTTTTTACCCGGAAGGAAATAAAGATATAACCGCGGGAAGGCAGATTTTACCTCCCTTGAAAAATCTGCCTGACTGTTGTATATTACCTTAATGCATTGTAAAATTGCTCCGGGAGGAAACATACTTGAAAATTTACAAGGGAGATTGCCATTTCCCAATATCCGCATCTGACGGATAAAGCGGGCAAATAATAAAAATGAAAAAAGTTTTTAAAGTAATAAAATTTATTTTAATTACCCTGCTGTTTCTGCTGGCAGCGGCGGTCGCAGTTTACGCGTTGCTGCCCTGGGCATTGAACCGCTGGGCAATGCCGGAACTGGGAAAAAGATTTAATGTCTCCGGCCGGGTGCGTTCAGCCGGACTTACCGGAGCGGATATTGACGATCTTCAGGGATCTTTCGGAAGGATAAATTCAGTAAGAGCCGATTACCGGATTAAGTTCAACGGGATTTCCAAACCGGCATTTGTGCTGGAAAGACTGGAAATTGAAGATGTTGCAATAAATTTTTCCAAACGGGACGGGCGGTGGAGCTGTGATACGGTGTTTGACTTCGGCGCGTCTTCCGGAGAAAAAACTGAAAGTACCCAATTTGACATAAAATCATTCCGTTCGCCGATTGATTTTAAAACCCTGGTCCTGCGTAACGCCAGAATCGGAATTGACCTGGAGGGGGATAAATACGTTTTCCCGGCAGATCTCGAGCTGGAAAGATCATTGTCTCCGGCAGGAGAGGAAATTTTCAATCTGGATTGCGCCGTACTCTTTGAGGGAAGAATACAGAAACTCACCCTGGCATTAAATCCGGCCCGGAGAGAAGCTGATTTCACACTTGATGCCGTCGCCCGGGGCATGGCCGCTGAAATTCAGGGTAAAGGGAAATTGCCGGATTTCGCCTCTGAAAATATCACCGTTTCCGGCAAAGGCGTATTTTCCGGTGCCGCCGCCGGGGGAT
The DNA here is from genome assembly GCA_949286445.1 of uncultured bacterium. Classification (GTDB taxonomy): domain Bacteria; phylum Verrucomicrobiota; class Lentisphaeria; order Victivallales; family Victivallaceae; genus CASECL01. The sequence continues at coordinate 10,662 of CASECL010000095.1, forward strand.
TTTCCGGCACGGCTGAATTTGCGCTGGATTTTTCACCGGAAAGTCTGAACGGCAAACTTTCACTTCTGGGTTCAGGTGCGGCAATGGAGGGAAATGTAAAAAGTTCCTTTACCCTTGATGCAGCCAGAAACGGCGGAAAAATCAGCTTTTCCAGTCAGCTGAATCCGGAATTTCTGAATGAACTTAAAGCCATTCGCATCCCCGGCGGCGTATCCGTATCCGGAAGCATGGCGGAAGGAAAATTAAGCTACGTTCTCCACAGCGGAAGTTTATGTTATGACAAAACAGAGCTGTCATCTCTGGTAATCAACGGTATCGGAGGAGATTTCTCCGGGAGCATAAAGGCCTCCTCCCTCTGTCCGGGACTTGCGGCTGCCTTTACCGGAAAAATATTATCCCTTAATGAGGTGATTTTCAATTTGTCAATAAAGGATTTCCAGCCGGAAGAACCGTTGAAATTTGAAAATTTTTCCGCTTCCGGGAAACTTTCAGCCCAGCTTGACGGCAGTTACCGCAACGGCACTTTCTCCGCCGCGCTGAACCTGCGCCTGAAGGAGGGAAAAGTGGAAAATACCGTGGATAATATCTGTCTTGAAAATATCGCTTTAAATATGGATTTTCCTGCACTTCCGGAACTTCGCAGCGGTCCGGAGCAGAGACTTGCCATCGACAAAATAACCTTTGGTGAATATATTTTCTCTGATTTATCCTGCCGCTTCCAGATCCATTCTCCCCGGCTCTTCACGCTTTACGGCGGAGACTGCGTCTGGAATGGAGGATTGCTGATTCTGCCCTCCATTACTCTGCGCCCGGGACAAACCAGTTTGAAGAGCTGTTTCCGCTGCGAAAACCTGCCCATGGGAAAAACCCTTAACGCACTGGGTCTGAAAGAGGTGGCTTCCAGTGGAGAACTTTTCGGGAAAATACCATTTTCCATTAACAAAAACGGCATATTTTTCCAGGATGCCCGGCTTTACACTCTGCCGGGAGAAAAATACTCTTTCCGGCTGGGAGACGGCGGTCAGCTCTCCGGCATGGTGGAAAATGTGGCCAACCTGGATCTGGCAGTAGAGGCATTGAAAGACTTTGAGTTCTCTCTGGCCAAAGTCGATTTCCGTACCGAGGGTGAAATTCTCCGCGTCACCCTGTCGCTCGACGGCAAACCCAATCGGGAACTGCCTTTTGTCTGGGATGAAAAAACCGGTTCGCTGCTGCGTTCCGGTTCCGGCGGAAAGGTCAGACTGCAGGGCTTGAAACTGGATCTCAATCTGAATATACCGCTAAACCGGTTGCTGAAAGTAAACAACGCAATAAATAACCTGAGAGGAAAATACAGTAAATGAAACACCTCAGTCATTTTATCTGGTCTGCCGTTCTGCTTGGTTCGGTATCCTGCATCAAGACAGAAAGCGTGGTGGAAGTTAAACCCATGGAAATGAAAATCACCCTTGACGTCAAAGTCGATCAGGAACTTGACGAAGCTTTCAAGGAGTCCGTCGCCGATCCGGATGCGGAACGTGCCCAGCGGCGCGCCCGTTTCAAGGAGCGCAAAGTTAAACTCGACGCCTGGAAAAAGGCAGGTGTGGTAAAGGAAAACAACCGCGGTTTCGTCCGGGTGGCGGATTACAACCACGCCGAAGCCCCCGAAGCGGCCAAGGTGGTTGAAGCCGAAAACACCGACCGTACCGCGGTTTACAAACTTATCGCCGAAAAACAGAATACCACCGCTGACTTTGTCGGCCGGCGTCTGGCGGCGAAAATGGCGGAAAAAGCCGCCGCGGAAACTCAGGAATAGTCGCGGCAAAAGGCATTTTCACCGATTGCAGATAAAGAGTAAATATCATGCCTGTCTGCCGTTTACCCGGTGTAAAACGGCAGAAATTCCGGCATGCAGTATATAAAAAAAACAATAAACTGCGCAAGCAGATAAATTAAGGAGCCTGATTATGGCAGTAAGAAAATTCAAAGCGGAAACCAAGCAGATCCTTGATCTGATGATTCATTCGCTCTATTCCAACAAAGACATATTCCTGCGTGAACTTATCGCCAACGCCGCCGACGCCATTGATAAATGCCGTTTCGAGTCGCTGACCGATGCCAAACTGGTTCAGGACTGGAAAATCCGGGTCGAACCGGACAAAAACCGCAATGTTCTGGTAGTTTCCGATAACGGAATCGGCATGACCGAGGCCGAAGCAGTGGAAAACCTCGGCAGCATCGGAAAGAGCGGCACCAGAGCATTTTTGAAAGAACTGGAGGAAAAAGGCGAAAAAGCATCGCTTCCGGAGTTGATCGGACAATTCGGGGTGGGATTTTATTCTGCTTTCATGGTGGCTGACAAGGTAGAGGTTCTCACCCGCAAGGCCGGCAGTGAAGATCCCAAAAGCGCAGTGCTCTGGTCCAGCGACGGCGGCGGAGAATACCATCTTTCTCCGGCGGAAAAAGAAACCACCGGTACAGAAATCACCCTCCACCTCCGCGAAGATGCCAAAATTTACCTGGAAAGCTGGAAGATAAGCGAAATTGTCAACCGTTACTCCGACTTTATCGCCTACCCCATCGCCACGACTTCAGTCAAGGTAAATGAGGACAAAACTGAAACGGTCGAAGAAAAAATTCTCAATTCCCAGAAAGCGATCTGGCTCCGGAAACCCTCCGAAGTCACCGAGGAGGAACACAAGAGTTTTCTGGCCCATCTTTCCCACTGGGGCGGCGGGGAATATACCAAAAGCATCTTCATGTCCGCCGAAGGCACCAGCGAATTCAAAGCGTTGCTGTATCTGCCGAAAAATGTCCAGTACAATATTTTCATGCCGGAACTGCAGAAAAAAGGCCTTCAGCTCTATGTAAAACGGGTGTTTATCACCGATGAGTGCAAGGAACTGCTGCCGGATTATCTGCGTTTTGTCAAAGGCGTGGTGGATTCCAGCGATCTTCCCCTCAACGTATCCCGGGAAATTCTCCAGGAAAACAGCCATATCCGCAAGATTGAAAAAGCTCTGGTCAGCCGGATTTTGAGCGAACTCAAAAAAATGCGGGATGATGAACCGGAAGTTTACACCGGATTTTTCCGTGAATTCGGCAAAATACTCAAGGAGGGTCTGCATACCGATTACGCCAATGCGGAAAAACTCAAGGATCTGGTAATGTATGAAACGCTCAATCATGAACCCGGCAAACTGGTTTCTCTGGCGGAATACGTCCGGGAAATGCCGGAAAGCCAGAAAGAGATCTATTACATCACCGGAGAAAAGGGCGATGTTCTGCGCACCAGTCCTGCGGTGGAAGCCTACAAAAAACAGCACTATGATGTGCTTTTGATGACCGATCCTATTGACGAATGGGTAATGCAGTCGCTTATCCAGTACGCCAAGAAGACTTTCAAGTGCGTCAACAAGGGAGATTTTGAAACCGACGACGAGGCAAAGAAATCTCTGGATGAACTCAAAACCAAACATGAAGATTTTCTGAAGAAACTTCAGGAAGCCTTGAAAGACAAAGTTTCCGAAGTCCGCTTCACCGTCCGTCTCTCCGACTCCCCCTGCTGTCTGGTGTCGGCGGAAAACGCCATGAGCCCCCATCTGGAGAGACTGTTCAAGGCTCTTAACCAGCAGGTGCCGACCCAGAAACGCATTCTGGAAATCAATGGCGATCATCAGCTGATTAAAGCTCTGATGACACTGGATGACAAATCTGACAACGGCATTTCCTTCAATGACTATGCGGAACTGCTTTATGACCAGTCATTGCTGGCGGAGGGCAGTCCCATTGCCGATGCCGCGAAATTCAACCGCAATCTGACGGCGGCTTTGCTGCTGGGTCTGAAAAAGTGAAGATAATTGATATAAAAAATCTTTCATTTACCTACCCGGGTAACAGTTTTCCCACCCTGGAAAATGTCAATCTGGAGATGTTTTCCGGGGAGAATTACTGTATTGTCGGACCTAACGGCGGCGGTAAAAGCACTTTGCTGCACCTGATACTCGGATTGCTCAATCCCGGTTCCGGCAGTATTGAGCTTTTCGGCGGAAAACCGGAAAAAACGGTTGATCAGGTCGGTTTTATGGCACAGTATTTCAAACTGGATTCCCTCTTTCCCATTACCGTGCTGGACGTGGTGCTGGAGGGCAGGCTCAAAGGTGTTTTCCCGCTCCATTTCAGCCGGAAAGACCGGGAAATCGCCCTTGAAGCACTGGCCGAACTGGGCATGGAAAAACTGGCGCATGAAAGTTTTTCCGCCCTTTCCGGCGGTCAGCGGCAGCGGGTGCTGCTGGCCCG
>CASECL010000096.1 GCA_949286445.1 uncultured bacterium
CGGTGAAAAATGTCGACCAGTTTCTTCTGACTCTGACTCCGGCAGAGAAAAGATCCACTCCGTCATTATTCTTCCAGGATTGGAAATCATTTCCGATACGGTCGTCATTTTCCAGGTAAATTTCCAGTATTTTATACGATATGCGCACTTCCGGCATGGGTTTATCATAAGCTTGAAGCATGCGTTTAAGGTGCTTGAACGACCACTCCGGAGCCGCGATGACAATGGCATTCAAAGGCCCGTCAACCAGTATGCGTTCCGGTGAAACGGCAAACTCGCGATCCAGTTCATTGGAGCCGACTTTCCGCAGCATATCCGCCAGATTGGCTGCCAAATTGTAGCGGGGAAAATAGATAAATGCCGGACTTTTATGCGGATAGGTAAGATTTTTACGGTCAAGTTTTGCCACCAGAGTATCAATCCCGTCCCCCGATGCCGAATCGGAAAAACGGTATTCCTCCGCCGAAACCAGCAGCAGCGCGGTATTGTCATTGTATTTAAGCGCAGTCACCTGAACCGGACTGGAATTAATCTGTCTGGCATTCACCGCCGCCAGCAGATACCCCCTAACTGCATAGGGATTAGCCCGGGCCAGACGGTACGCTTTGGTAATAACAAATGGATCACTGTTATCCCTTATGAAATGCACCAGATTGGTTTTTTCATCCACATCAAGCCGCAGCTGGGTTTGCACTGTGGAGGGTCCGTAATGCTCCGTATCCAGGTTGTTTGCAGAACGGGGTATCCCCGGTATCGGACGGGGAACTATCTGATAAACTCCGGATTGATTTAACTGACCATCTCCCGGCACGCCGGAGAGGGAACTGGCAAAAACAGCCGCCGGAGATATGAAACATAACGCCGGAAGCAGGAAATTCAGGTGATTATATTTTTTCATTTTGTCATAATTCCTTCAGCTTTACGGTCAGCGGACCGGGATCTTTTTTTCTGTCCGTTCCGGAAGTTCAGCGGCATTTTCCGGGTGAATCAGTTCAGCGCGGGCGGAAACCACAATGTAGGTGCGTTCTTTGATGGTGGTGGTGGTACTGAAAAGGTACTTCAGCACCGGAATCCGGCAAAGTACCGGCAGACCGATGGTCTGTTCCACATCATTTTCCTTTTCGTAAACGGCAAGCACTTTTTCGCCGCCCATGCCCAGGGTAACTCCGCCGCAAATTGTGCTCTCATTGCCAAGTTCAGTACCGGTGTTTCCCCGTTCAACCACATTTTTCATATTCATCTGGTACTGGAAAACAACTGCTCCATTCCCCTCTCCGGCACTGTTTCCGGCAGCATACGCTGTTTTGTCTGCGGCAATAAAGCCATCACGGCCGGTCTGACGGTTTTTCTCCGGGAAACATACCACCGGATTGCGGACAATAACATCAAGAATGGGGGGATCTTTTCTCTTTTCCCCGTCTTCTTCTATAAATCCGGCTCCGATGAAACTTCTGCCTTCGCTGGTTTTAGCAATGTTCTGGTATTCCGGATACATCGAAATGCGGTAGGTAAACGGCGCATTTTCCGTATCGGCAGCCTGTTTTCTGAGCGTTTCCCGGTAATTATCTATTGTGTAAAAAGGCGTATTCAGCATTGTTATATTGCTGCTGGAGGCCAAATTCGCATTCCCGGACTGCTGGAGAATGCGGATGAAACTCATATCAAACTGTGGCGCGGCAAAAAATCCGCCGTAACTCCAGGAAGATGCAATATCCAGCGCGGCAGGAAGATTGGTCAATACGCTTTTAAACGTTTCATCAATCACCAGTCTGCCGGTATTGAAACCCACATTGAAAAAATTCACTCCCGGGCCATTTTTCCAGGCCAGATAGTCAAATCCGATATCCCGCAAAGTGCTGTCCCGCAGTTCATAATAATTGAAGTAAACCTTTACCTGCGGCAGCGGACGGTCAAGTTTTTTAACCCAGTCCAATGTCCGGAGCGAAGCAAATTCCTCATCCCGCCAGAAAATGGTATTGGTCATGAAATTCACATAGGCTTTTCCCTCGTCCGATGAAATCAATTCATCAATGATCAGACTGATATCTTTTGCCGCCCGGTATTCCGGGGTATAAGTCACCCGGTTTACACCGGTACCTTCCAGCAGTGAACCATTGGCATCACGCACTCCGGGTACATCCATTTTCCCGATCAATTCATCCACATAGGGCATGAATTCCATTCCGGTTGAAACCAGCAGGGCATCCGGCCCATCCTGGGAAAACTTCACCCGTCGGACTGTTGAATTGCGATTGTAACGCAAAACTGCAGAATTTATGTACGGCAGGATATCAGTTGCCAATACATTTTTCAGCTCATACAGCTTGCTGAC
>CASECL010000097.1 GCA_949286445.1 uncultured bacterium
CGCCGCCGCACGCACGCCAAGCGACCAGGCACAGAGATGAATTTTCCTGTACCCGTGCCAATACGGTTCAAAGACCTCTTTCACTGCAGGCCCGGTGTAATCATGGACTTCCAATACCGCCAGTTTTTCATCAAAAGCCAAATGCTTTACTGCATTCAGATCCATGCCCCATCCATTGAAGAAAATCAGCAGCTCCTCCCCTTTTGAGCTAAGAAGATTTATTTCCATCGGGAAAAAACCTCCAGCAAACGCTCCACATCTTCCCGCTTGTGCGCAGCAGTAAGCGAAAGACGCAAACGGGATTTCCCTGCCGGAACAGTCGGAGGACGAATGGGGAAAATCAACATCTTTTCTGCCTGCAGAAACCTGGCAAGCTCCACCGTTTCCATATCGCCTCCGACAATAACCGGCACTATCTGGGATTCTCCCCCGGTAATCCAGCCCATCCGAGCTAATTCCCGGCGCAGAAATGCGGCATTTTCGAGTAATTTCTGTCTCCGGTCATCCCATCCGGATACCGTTTGCAATACTTTCCTGCTCCAAAGCAGATTAAGCGGCGGCAGTCCGGTACTGAAAATTATGGATCGCATTTTATTAATCAGCCATTCCGCCGCATCAGGGCGGCAGACTGCGTATGCTCCGACCGAGCCGAACGCTTTTCCAAACGTTCCCACCAGCACGTCAATATCTTCCAGAACATTCTGCTGTGCCGCCCATCCCCGGCCTCCCGGCCCGAAAACCCCCACCGAATGAGCTTCATCCACCACCAGTATTGCACCGTACTTTTTCTTTATTTCCACCATCCGGCGCAGATCAGCGGCATCACCGTCCATGCTGAATATGGATTCGGTAATAATAAATTTATTTATGTACCGTCCGCTCTGTTCTGCATCGGTCAGTCTGCGCTCCAGCGCATCATAGTCCAGATGCGGATAACGGAAATACTCTGCCTGCCCCAGCTGTAACCCATCTATTATGCTGGCATGATTGAGCTTGTCGGAAAAGATCACATCGCCTTTGTCTGCCATTGCCGGCAATATACCGACATTGGCATGATAACCGCTGTTGAAAACCAATGCCCGGCGTTCCACGGGAGAAAAGCCGTGAAAGGATAATATTTCCTTTTCCAGCCCCCCGTATTCCGGAGAATTTCCGGTAAGAAGCCGTGAAGATGCCGCTGATAATGCCGGAGCAGTATTTGAAATTTCTTTCAGAAATTCCCGGCGCAATTCCTCTTCTCCCCCGACTCCAAGATAATCATTGCCGGAAAAATTCAGGTATTCCACCCCGTCAAGAACTGCCCGCCCCCCCAGCGAGACCACTTCACGCAAAGTACGCAACGAACCCTTTGCGGCTAATTCAGCAAGATACTTTTCGTACATTTTTCAGGAAAAATTCTTTAATTGCCGGAGCATTCTTTCATCATCTTCCACCGAGCGTCCGCGAGTGGTCAGGTATCCCCCGGTAATAATACTGCTCGCTCCTGAAAGCATCAGCAATGCCTGAAAATCCTTCATCACCGTTTCCCGTCCGGCGGCAAATTTAATCATTCTGGACGGGTTCACCAACCGGAACATGGCAAAAGTTTTGGCTGCCTCTGCCGGATCAAGAACTTCATTCTTCTCCAGCGGTGTTCCAGGTATCGGCAGCAGAATATTCACCGGAATACCCTCAACATCAAGCTCTTTGGCGGCAAAGGCCATCTCCACCCGGTCAGCCCGGCTCTCGCCCAGACCGATAATACCGCCGCAGCATATAGTCATGCCGTATTTCTGCAAATACTTTATGGTATCTATTTTTTCCTGTATTGTGTGAGTGGTGGCAATCAATTCCGCATAACGGGACGGATTGGTTTGAAGATTCATATTATACCGCCACGCTCCGGCCTCTGCCAGAGCCCTGGCGCAGTCTTCGCTCAATATGCCGATGGACACACAGATATCAAGGTCCGGAAAACGCTTCTTTATCGCTTTGATTATCGAAATAATCCGGCAGAATTCCTCATTTTCCGGATCTTTATACCCCCAGCCGCTGGTAACAATACCGTACTTGCGGACTCCGGTAACATACACTTTTTCCGCATCCGCCATCATCTCTTCCTCTGATAATAACGGATAGGTCTCAATTCCGGTCTGACTGTGTGCCGACTGGGCGCAAAAACGGCAGTTCTGAGCACATTTTCCGGATTTTGCATTCACGATTGAACACCGGGTCAGATCCCCGGCAAACTTCACCCTTACTTTATTGGCCAGTGAAATCAAATCCAGAACATCCACGCCATCAACGTGTTCCAGTAAATCAACCGCCTCACGGCGGGTTAAATCCTCTTCATTCAATACCTTGTAGGCATTTTCAATATACTTATTCATTTTTGCTGTTTTACCGCGTTATTTTTCTCCTTTGGTACACCATCTGTTGCAGACTTCGTTTCTGATGTTTTATCCGCAGCAGTTTCCGGAGAAATCATTTCTCTTTTTTCATCAGCCTTCAACGTCTCCTCTGATACTTTCACCGGAGAAGTTTTTTTATCTCCCGGTTTGTCAGATACTGATGTTTCCACCGGGGGAGATTTACTCTCTGTTTCTGCTGATTTATCATCCTTTTTTACCGATTTTCCTGCAGCAGACGCCGACGGAACAAATCTTCTTTCCGCCGCAGGTTCACTTCCGGGAATATTAAATTTCTGACGGTTTACGTCCGGCAAATTCACTGTCGAAACAGCATCTTCTTCCGTATTTTTCCCTGTTATCGCACTGTTATTCACCGGGCGAACCACCCGGCTGTCTCCATCCCTGAAATAAACCGTCCCCCCTGCCCTTCCGGCCGGACTGCCATCCGGCAAACGTACCGCCGGATTTCCATTGCCTATTCCCCGGGTTATTCCGGAGCTGTCCCGGTAATAAGATGACCGCACCGCCCCCGACGATTTCGACGACGACGGTAACGGCGAAAGACGGCCGCCAGACGGCAGAGCCGCAGTGACCACACCGCAAAACGTTACGGAAATAATCGCAGAAAATACTTTTAAAGCACACCGCATTTTTTCATTGTCCCCAGCAGTTTTTCACGCGAGGAAGCAGTCAACTCACAAAGCGGCAGGCGATATTCCTCCCGAATCATTCCGAGAGCCGCCATTGCCGCCTTGACCGGAATCGGGTTACTTTCCACAAAAAGATCCCGGAATAACGCATAATATTTACGGTGCAATGCCCGGGCGGCAGCCAAATCCCCAGCCTCCACCGCCTTGACCATTTTCACCATATCAGCGGGAATAAAGTTGGACGCCACACTGATCACCCCGGAGGCACCCACCACCATCATGGGAAGCGTAAGCGAATCATCTCCGCTCAATATGGTTATATCGCAAATATCCCGCACGGCGGAAACCCGGTCAACACTGCCGCCTGCCTCTTTCAATGCCGCCACCAGAGGATTTTTGCTCAGTCTGGCCACCACCTCCAGCGGTATTGCCACTCCGGTACGTCCCGGAACATTGTACAATACGATCGGCAGACCACTCTTATCCGCCACGGTGGAAAAATGCCGGTACTGACCTTCCGCAGTCGGTTTGTTGTAATAGGGAGTAACCTGCAAAGTAGCATCAACTCCGATAGACTTTGCCGCCAATGTCAGCTCAAGAGCCTCAGCGGTTGAATTACCGCCGGTTCCGGCAATAATCTGACAGCGGCCGTTGGCCGTTTCGGTCACAATTTCAATTACTTTGAGGTGCTCTTCCACACTCAAAGTCGGAGATTCTCCGGTGGTTCCCACCGGAACTATGCCGGCTACACCGCCTTTGACCTGCTCCTCCACCAAATTGCGCAAACTCTCATAATCAACCGCTCCGCCGGAAAACGGCGTCACCAGCGCGGTATAAACTCCGGACATTTTCATGGCATTCAAACTCCTTTCCTGCATTTTTTTCATATATAAAATACACTGCAAACTTGACTTTTTCAAATTAGGCGTTAAGTTAATCCACATAATTATAAGGATTTTTATCTATGAAAATAATATTTTTCGCGGTTGTCTCCGTTCTGCTGTTTGCCGCCGGGTGCATGAGTTACGATTATCAGGGGGTTTCGACTGATCCGGTAGAGGAGGCAAAATTCATTGATTCCATGCCGCCGGAGGGCACTTACGAGCTTCTCGGTGAAGCGACCGTTTCCGGTAATTATCAGAAATTCAATCTCTCTGATATGAAGAAACGTTTGCAGAAAGGCGCAGAAAAAACCGGTGCCAATGCCATACTTATCGTATCTCAGCAGGTAATCCCCACCGGCGAAGCGGTGCGTGAACCGGAATCCTATATTTCGCTTCAGAGCAATAATGCCGATCAGGATTATTCTCTCAACCGGGTGAACCGCGATTTTTCTTTCGGCTATGGCAATATCGGCAGAGACAGCAATGATCCTGGGGTTGAAACCTACACCCGCACTGTAAAGGCTAAATTCATCCGGCTGGATACCGAAAAGATGCCGCCTCAGGAAAACGCAAAACCTGCCCCGGAAACTGATGATGAAAACCGGGAAAATAACAGCCGGAAATGAATCTCGAACTTGATTTTTCTCTTCTCCGCCGGGTGATGCTGTCAGATGCAGAACTGTTCGCCGGGATTGCAGCGGAAAATATTTCTGACAGCTGCGAATGGAGTTTCTGCAACCTGCTCTGGTGGGGTGCAGTAAACCGGATAATGTTTCTGCCCTGCAATGGCAGACTGATCATTTATGACCCGGTAAACCGCTGTAATTATTTTCCTGTCGGTCGGGAATTCAGCGGCGGTGAACTTTTAACATTACTGCGTCAGTTCCGCGACCGCGGTCTATCAGATGCGGGTGATATTTATGATCTGCCGGAGGATTACTATTTCCGCCATCCAGAACTGCACAGCCAGATTACAGCGGCGTTTGATCCCGGCGAATCCGATTATATTTACGATTTAGACCACCTCCGGGAACTTTCCGGTTCAAAATTAAGAAAAAAACGCAATCTGATCCGGCAGTTTCAGCGGGAAAATCCCGGTTATTTTATCCGCCGGATTACGCCGGAAAATATAGGTGAAGCGGTAATGCTTGCCGAAAAATTAAATTCAAAACTTCACTCCTGTCCGTTTCTTGAAATGGAAAATAAGGTAATGGAGTCCTGCCGCAGCAACTTTGCCGGAGTCGGAGCGGATGGAATAATACTCTATGCCAATGCGGATACAGCGGCTGGATTTTCTATTTTCAGCCCGGTAAACCGCGAGTGTGTGGATATTCACTTTGAAAAAGCTGATCATGAAGTAACCGGTGCCTCCCAGATGCTTACCTGGGCAGTGGCAGATTATCTGAAGGACACTTCATTCAAACGGATGAACCGGGAACAGGATATGGGTGAATACGGTTTGCGCCGGGCAAAAACTTCACTTGATCCATTATATAAATTCCGCCGCATGACTGCAAAAATAAACCGTTGACCCATTATTTTAAAATTTCGCGCAATTCAAATTAACGGCAATGCCGCGTCATCTCCCGAGCTGCAGAGACAAAAAAACTCCCGGATTTTTTATTCCATCCGGGAGTTTTTTTCAAATCAATTGTACTATAACAACTAATTTTAATGCGTTATTTAGCCGATTATGCAAAAGTCGATTTTAGCTTTAGATAAGGCGGCAAAGCCGACGCATACTGACGTATGCGAGGCTGAAGCC
>CASECL010000098.1 GCA_949286445.1 uncultured bacterium
AAATAAAACGGCCCGCCGCAGTCTTCCGCGGAATGCCGCTCAATTTCTCCGGTGAAAAAAACTCCGGGGGCAATTTCTTCAAAACCGGAAACCACCTTGACAGACTTATGGCGTCGCAACGCCGCCGCTCCGGCTTCCGGCAGCGATATATCGTGCGGCGGCTGTCCGGGATGCAGACTGTAACGCTTCACCTCAATTCCCGGCGCATGAAAGATCTTAACATCCGGCATCCGGGGCAAAATCCACTCCAGTCCTCCGGTATGGTCATTGTGTCCGTGGGAGAGAATCAGCATTTTGAAGTCATCCGGATTCATATTGCTCAAGCGCAGGTTTTCCGGCAATGCCTCCCCTGCCCCGGTATCAAACAACAGCCATTCACCGCCGTATTCCAGTGCCAGACTTAATCCGTGTTCCGTCCGCCATGACGGAATTGCATTATTGTTCACCAGAACTCTTATCCGGATCTTATCCATTTTTTATCCTGCAATATTGTTTACCGCCGGCAAAATACATAATGTATTACAAAAAATTACTTTTGCAATATAGCACACCGGTATTTTTTTTACAATCCGTTTTTTCCATTTCCAGGGGGAAAGTTTTTTCTGTCTGCCAAGGCAATCAGTATTTAACCTGTTTTATATCCAGCAATCATTGTGCGGCGCAAAATATAATTTTATGCTCCAACGGTAAAACTTCAGCTTCATTTGCGGAAACCGCGCGGACTTGTACCGGCTTTCAGCTTGAACTGACGGGAAAAGAAATATTCTGATCCGTAACCGAGTTCAAGAGCAATTTCCTTTATGGACAAACTCGATTCAGTAAGCAGTTCCTTTGCTCTTTCCATGCGGCAATCGATGATGTACTCCTGCGGGCCTTTTCCTTTCAGTTCCCGGAATATGCGGCAGAAATGATCCCGGCACACGCCGCAACCGGCCGCCATTCGGCGGATATCATACCGGACTTCCGGGTGTGAAGCTATTTCCCGGCACAGCCGGTCAATTTTTCCGGCATGAATATTTTCTTTTTCCTGATGTTTTTCCGCGTCGTATTCCAGCACCGAAACCAATGCCGCTTCCAGCCAGAAATCAGCTTTCTCCCGATTTCCGGCACGTTGAAAATCAATGCTGCGCTTTAACATTTCAGCGGTGAATTCCGGATTGCGCAGTTTGCGGTGGTAGTTAAAAGGAGATTCCGATTTTTCCGCCTCCGGAGAAGCCGTGCCTGCCTCAAAATTGTTTTCCCCCGCCGGATATTTTTCATGACGCCCGTCATTTCCACAGCTGCCTCCGGAGGAGGAAAAATCAAAATGCACGGCGACCACATTCAACGGCGATTCCGGACGGTGCCGGGCCTGATGGGAACACCCCGGATAAAAAATAAAACAATCTCCTCTGCCGATTTCGTAGTGTTTATCTTCCGACACCAGTGTCCCCATTCCGGACAATACCATCCAGATATCGTAGTCCCTGAATTTATCTGTCTTCCAGGCCCAGTTTTCCGAACAATGGAAAACATTGCCGCTTTTAAAAATAAATTTCCCCCGCATAATATCGTTTAAATATATTTTTTTCTTGTTTTTATCCATTTTATTTTCAAATTATATCGTTATAATATATTTTAATCAAGTTAATTCTGCAACCCGGGAAACGGAAAAAATCTTTCTCCGGTGCGGCGATTGATCTATTTTTCCGAAAATAAAAATCAAGGTTTATATATTGTAACACATCTTTAACCGGGGGAGAAATCCGGCATGAAAAAACTCAAATATTTAACACACAGCGACTTAGCCATTAAACGCACCGGGGAAATTGTTTCGCGGCAGGATTTTCTCGACTGGATGACATTCAAAGGCGGAAAAATTCTTTTTACTGAATATTTCGGCCCGCTGATCGGGCTCAAGGAAAACTGGGAGGAACAACACGCAACGCCGGAAGAACTGGATTTTTCCGCATTCCGTTACCGGATTCCGGAATATTTCAATGTTCCCGCAGACTGCGGACGGCTGGGAAAAAAACGGGAAAAAATCTATCAGGACGACAATGTTATCCGTTATATTGACGATCTCGGCTGTCTGATGGAGCTGCAAAGCAATTACGCCACCATCCCCCTCCCCCTGGAGTATCCGGTAAAAACCATGGATGACTGGTTGAAAATCAAACCGAAATATCAATTTGATGAATCCCGTTTCGCTCCGGGCTGGCTGGATGAATGCCGTCAGGCGGAACGGCAGGGCAAAGTCATCGCCGCCAGAATTCCCGGCGGCTTCGATGAACCCCGGCAGCTGATGGGAGAGGAAAATCTCTGCTATGCCTGTTACGAAAATCCGGAGCTGGTACACGATATCATTGACACTATCAGTGAAACCGCACTCCGGGTGATGGAAAGAGTTTCCGACGCCTGCACTGTGGATATGCTTCACGTTCACGAAGATATGGCAGGAAAATCCGGCCCGCTCTGGGGGCCGCGGGAAATACGGGAATTCATCCACCCCTATTACCGGAGAATAAGGGATCTGTTATTCAGCCGGGGATGCCGGATATTTGATCAGGACAGTGACGGCTACATGGAACCGGTGATCGGCGCGTTTATCGAGGCGGGGGTAAACTGCATGCATCCCTGCGAACCCGCGGCTGGAATGGATATTGTCCGGATCCGGCGGCAATGGGGGGATAAACTTATGCTTATCGGCGGTATAGACAAATTTGCGCTCACCCGGACAAAAGATGAAATCGAACAGGAACTGGAATATAAAGTTCCTGCCATGATTCACTCCGGCGGCGGCTGTATTTTAAGTGCCGATCACCGCCTCCCGGCTGAAGTTACACTTGAAAATTACCGGTTTTACATCAGGAAAGTCTGGGAGATCATCAGTCGGGAAGAGCGTTAGCTGTAAAAAAAACAACCATTAATCCAAATACAACGCCCCGGAATGAAAAAAACTGTTTTAACCGCCTCCCCGCGTCATAAATACACTGCGGGCAATAAATTATGCTAACGGCGCAGCAGTCCGGCTCTCAATTCTGCGGCACGCTGTTCTTCGTCATTGCGGTAACGCAGATTAAGTTTTTTCACCATTTCGCCAATGGGCATTCCGGGATCGTTGGACCAGAAAATACCGCAGTCTTCGCGCTCGGAATAACGGAAACCGGCTTTATCGCCGAAAGCATTTCTGAATTTCCGCCCGTTGTCCAGCGAGGGCGACCATTGCAGTATGGCAAAGGATAAATCAATTTCGCATAAAGTTTCTCCTTCATTGCCAACCGTCTGGTCCACCGTAAACCCCAGTGGATCAAATACCGAGGCATTATTCCGCGGCGTCGAGGTAAAGACATAATATTCATTGAGATGCGCAAACATCGCCGGACGCAGTGTCTGCGGCGATAAACTGGCTATGCCGATTAATTCCGCCCCGTTTTCCCGCAGCTTCATCCAGCCGTCAGTGTAAGCCATATCATAACAGATCAGAAAACCCACCCGGCCGAAATCACATTGAAATACCGGAAAATCCTCTCCCGGCACCGTCCCGTCCTCCAGAACCCCCGGAGCATCGTCATCCCAGTTGAAAGCAGGATGAACCTTGAAATACAATCCGGCAAGTTTCCCGTCCCGGTCGATCAAGGCAACCGCATTACGCGGAAGACTCTTTCCCTCCGGAGTTTTTTCATTAAATAAAATTCCAACTGCAATATACGTATGATATTTTATGGCTTTTGCTCCAATGACTTTTACCGTCTGTTCCAAATCGGCCGCCCGTTCCTCTGCATTGCTCCCCGCATTGCAAACAGCCCCCTCCGGAGCAAGAATAAGATCCAATCCCCTGCCCGGATATTCTTTTGCCGCCCGTTCGGCAATCCGGTCAATACAGCGGCATAAATCCTCAAGCCGGCGGGAAAAATCCCCGGAAAAATGGTGAATAATACCGGAAATCAATACTTTCCGTGGCCCGGACGCCGCTTTTTCCGCCGGTTCCGGCATCCGCCCCGGCAAAGAATTATCCATAACACACCCCGCAACTGCAAAAGTAAAAATTATTGATACGCTCAACCAACGGGAAATCATTTTTTCCACCTGATTTTTATAACGCTTTACTCAAAACTCCTCATTACATCCCATCCGGCATATAATTTTCCCGCTGCCGGAAAATTATCCTTGCCCCCCAGCAGTCCGGCAGGAAAAGATACCCCGTCTATTCAGACAGATCAAGCGCAAATCCGGAAAAATAAAGAATTTTTTTCTTTTTCAACCGGGGTAACTGCATCAGGCTTACGGATTATTATAATACTGAATTTTTTATCCCGGAAGGTTGAATTTTTTATAAAAGCATGCTATCTTTTTATGGATGAAAAAATTGCGGAGAGAAAATTTATGAATGTCACCCGAACTGCCCTTGACGGGGTACTGATTATTGAACCGAAAATTTTCGGTGATCAACGCGGATACTTCTTTGAGTCCTGGAACCGCGCTGCCTTTGCCGCCGCCGGAATTGATTGTGAATGGCTGCAGGACAATGAATCCATGTCTTCATTCGGTGTGCTCAGAGGGCTGCATTACCAGGCGGCACCTTACACTCAGGCAAAACTGGTACGGGTAATTTCCGGCAGCGTGCTGGATGTGGCAGTGGATATAAGGAAAAATTCCCCGACCTTCGGTAAACATGTCGCAGTGGAACTCTCCGGGGAAAACAAACGCCAGCTTTTCATTCCCCGCGGTTTTGCCCATGGTTTCGCCGTATTGAGCGAAAAAGCCATTTTTGCTTACAAGTGTGACAATACTTACATGCCTTCAGCAGAACGGGGCATCGCCTTCGACGACCCTGAACTTGGAATTGACTGGAAAATCAAGCCGGCAGAATGGATTCTGTCAGAGAAAGATAAACATAATCCGCGCTTTGCCGATGCAGAACCATTGAATTAAAATTCACCGACAGGAACTGGAAAATGCTGAACTCTTCCTCTGCAAGCAGAAAATTTGAACAAATGGATTTAAGAGCCTACTGGCTGCTGTTTGCCCGCAACTGGCGGAGGATTATTCTTGCCGGAATAATCGCCGGAGCCGCCGTATGGGCGGTAAACCGTTATCTTATCAAGCCTACTTACAGCTCGAGAATTATTCTTTATTTCGGCCGCATAACTGACGGTATTTCTGATGCCCGTCAAAATGGGGCATACATGAGATACGGATTGAATATCGGCTCCGAACTGATACGGGATTACTGTGAACTATTGAAAACCAAACGGTTTAAGCGGGAAGTAAATGATATTATTACCCAAAATCCGGATTTTCACGGAGAAAAATTCTCAGTTGAGGTGTCCGTTATCAACAAAACCCGGCTTCTGAGCCTTGAAATTCTCTGCCATAATCCGCAGGTAAGCAAGATAGTTGCAGATGCTTATGCCACAGTTTTTGTGGAGGAAGTGAAAAATATCCTGAATATCCAGAATTCTCAGGTGGTTGATCAGGCGGAAGTACCTTCCGCTCCGATAAAACCAAGAATTTATGTAAATACTGCATTAGGGCTCATCGGCGGCATAGTGCTTATGTACCTGTTTTGCTTCCTGCGGTCACTGCTGGATGTCAGAATAAAAACTCCGGAACAGATGTCGGAGTGCCTGGATTTGCCTGTGCTGGGCGTCATTCCGGAAGACGAAAGATTTTCCGGAGCAGAAAACTCAGGTCATGAAATTGCAGCTTTGGAGGAAACTTCTTACAGCGAATCCAACATTGCTGAAGCATTCCACTCCCTCCGGGTAAATTTGCAATACGATGATATTGCGCCTGAAAATGGGGCAAAAGTTCTTCTGGTTACCAGTTCTCTGCCAAGTGAGGGAAAATCATTTATTTCCTCCAATCTGGCGGTTTCTCTGGCCGGAATTGGAAAGAAAGTGCTGCTGATCAACTGTGATTTGAGAAAACCGGCTCTGCAGAAAGTTTTTGACCAGCAGCATAAGTTGGGTATTGTTAATATTCTGGTCGGCGAAAAAACTTTTGATGATGCGGTGGTGCGTAATGTTTTCAATCTTCCGCTGGATGTCTTGTTCTGCGGGCCGACACCGCCAAACCCGTCAAAACTTCTCGGCATTGAAAAATTCGGCAATTTACTCTCGGAGCAGAAGAAAAATTACGATTACATTATCTGCGATGCTCCGCCGGTACTGCTGTTTTCCGATGCTGCAGTAATCGGAAATTACGCTGATGGAGCTATTATGGTAGTCAGAGCAAACTCGACTACGGATCAGACTGCACTCAACGCCATCCGGCAACTGAAACAAAATAAATTGAATATTATTGGAGCAGTTATGAGCCGGTTTGTACCGCCCCCTAACGCTTACGGCGGCTACTCGGCAAATTACAGTTATGGGTATAACTATAACTGTGGATACAGTGTGTCGAATTCCGCTGACAGCAACTCCCTGAGGCGCATTATTTCCAAATTAGCGGCCAAGATATTCCGGCACGGTTAAGGCCGCCGTAGCGGCGGATAAAAGTTACCTTTGGCAACGGCAGGTCAGCGTCGATTAATGCGTGCTGATCTGAGTTGACAGATTAAAACACTGCATACATTAAATAAAATCAATTTCCGGATATCATTTCCCTTACATGAAGATTTTTTGAGTTACTGATTATGACTGATCTGCATTCTCATTTACTATTTGACCTTGACGACGGGGCGGAAGACCTGGAACATTCTCTGCGCATGTTGGAAAAAGCCAAAACAGACGGTATAAATGTCATTGCCGCAACCAGCCATTTCTCCCCCGCAACTGAAGATAAATATCAGACGAATTTTGAGCAGCTCAAAATTCACGCCTCCTCCATGGGAATAGAGCTGCATACGGGACGGGAATACAATCTTAATTTTCTGGCAGACCGTATCCCGGACAAACTGCACACCCCGGGAAATTCCGACTGGGTATTAACTGATGTATGGGGCACCTGGACGAAACAGGCCATTGCCAATGTCTGTTTTCGATTGAGTTTGAAAGGGTATGGTATAATTTTCGCTCATCCGGAACGCTCATTCCCGGCTCGCTCCATTGATGAAATACTGGATATGCTTCTGGAAAATCAAGTTATCCCGCAGGTCAACAGCGGCAGTTTGCTGGGACGTTACGGCAGCCAGGCAAAGGCTAATGCGTTCCGGATTCTTGACCGGAACGGAGCATATCTGCTGGGAAATGATGCCCACCGGGAAGATGACTTTGCCTTTTCCGCCTGCCGGAAAATAATAGAAAAAAAGTACGGGAAAAATACTTTTGAGCTATTGACCAGTACCAATCCCAACCGGATTTTGCAAAATCTGCCACCGATACGGCCGGAATTATAAGTCATCCTGCTGCAGACAAAACATTTACTGCCCGCACTTTAATTACTTTGATTATCCACTCAGGATTCGCTCTCCGGCACTGCCGCCGGATTGCATCTGGCATCGCACTCGCGTCCCGCCAGCAATTCCTGATAATAATGCTTTTTGTATTCCAGCACTTCCAGCTGGCAATGCAATTCTTCAATCTGTTTCCGAAGACTTTCTTCCTGTGCAAAAATTATTTCCGCCCGTTCCGGTATAGTCGATTCACCTTGATCGCAGAGGCGGATATAACGTCTGACCCCTTCTATCGGCAGTCCGGTTGCCCGCAGGCAATGCACCAAACGCAGCCAGCTCAATGAATACTCCGAAAATTTACGGCTGTTTCCAGCAGCTCTCCCCACACCGGGAATCAGGCCTGAATTATCATAATAACGGATTGTATAACCTGACAACCCGGTCATATCCGCCACCTCTTTTACAGTATACTTCAAAGTTTTATCACATGAGGGAACGAATTTCTGCAATTTTGTCATAATCTGTTTTTCCATCCGCTATAAGTTTATATTATTAACTGCTTCCATATCTGCCGGTAAAAAATATATTCTGCCGCTTCTTTTACTCCTCCGTTTCTTAAGAATGCCATATTGAAAATTGAGCCGACATAAAAAATACTCCGGGTAATGCTTCTTATAATCATTTAATATACTGCAATGAAAAAAATAAAACAAGTTACTCCATTGTCCAAGTCCAGTTTTTATACCGCAATTCTCTAACGCTCAACAGAATATTACCGATTTAAAAATTTTTCAAAAAAATCTTATCCAGCTATTGACTTAGAGTTACTATAAGGTTTATATTGCCGTTAACTGAGTAATGATACGCCGCGGCGGCAACATTCCAGTGAAAGATATTTTCGATGCAGTTGATCCAAAATGGATTTTATTGCGGAAAATATTTTATCAGAATATCCTTGAACCTACCGGCACTGCGGAATATATTCCCGCAAATCGGGAACAGGACAATGATAATAAAGAATGTATTTAAAAAACAACAAAAGTATTTTCAAAACTGTAAAGAAGGAGGTATGAAATGCAAAAATTGCTGCTATATTCTTTTACCGCGGCATTAACGGTATCCAGTTTGGGACTTTCAGCAGAAAATACAAGGACGGAAATTATGAACAACAACATTATCAAACAAGATCTTGCCCTGGAACAGAAATGGGACAAAACTTTTCCCAAAAGCGACAAGGTAAATCATCGCAAAGTTACTTTTGTCAACCGTTACGGCATCACCCTGGCGGCAGATTTGTATGAACCGGTAAACGCTTCCGGTAAACTCGCAGCTATTGCAGTCAGCGGTCCTTTCGGTGCGGTAAAGGAGCAATCGAGCGGTTTTTATGCACAAAATCTG
>CASECL010000099.1 GCA_949286445.1 uncultured bacterium
ATAATGGCGGTTTTTCAGGGGCTGACCGAGTTTCTGCCGGTCAGCTCTTCGGGTCATCTGGCAATTTTAAGCGCGATGTTCAACATCAACGGCGATGCCGGATTGCTTATGGCAGTGACTATGCATATCGGATCACTCGGAGCTATTGTGGTATTTTACTTCCGGACTCTGATCGGATTGCTGAAAAAAGAAAATTGGAAAGTTATCGGCTTTATTGCTGCCGGTTCAGTTCCAGCCGGAATTTTCGGCATCGCGTTGAAAAAAACCGGGTTGGCCAACAATGTTTTCAGCAATCTTTATCTGATCTCAATCGGTTTTATCGTTACTGCCACACTGCTGATTATAGCCGAGAAAATTTCTAACCGCAATCAGATTGCCGCCGCTCCGGAAAAGGAAAACTGGAGAATTATCCGTCTTGTATTTGCCGGATCAGTGCCAGCCTGGATTATCGGTTTTGTGTTGAAAAAATATGCAACTTCATACCAGATTTTCTGCAATATTTATCTGGCGGCGGTAGGTGTCGCGGTACTGATCGCGTTATTTGCCGCGGCAAGGAAAATCTCCCGGCGTTACGCCGATACCGGGAGCCGGGACAATCAGCCGGTTCAATTGAACTGCATGACCTTGAAACAGGCTCTGATTATCGGATGTGTTCAGGCAGTAGCCGTACTGCCGGGGATATCGCGTTCCGGCTCAACCATCTGCAGCGGACTGATGCTGAAATTGAGCCGGAAAAATGCAGCGGCTTTCTCGTTTCTACTGGCCCTGCCGGCTATCGCCGGAAGCGGACTGCTGGAGTTTAAAGATTATCTGGAACTTAACGCCACTGCGCATTCAGAGCAAACCCCGGATTGGAAAATTCTGCTGTTTTCACTGCTGGTTTCCGCATTAGTCAGTTTCGGGGCGTTGAAATTACTGATAAAATTGCTGCAGAAAGGCAACTGGGTGATTTTTTCTTATTACCTCTACAACCTGGGCGGGGTTCTGCTGATCTGGCTGTTAACCAATGATTTATTGGCCTGTATCGGCTGAGAATTATGGCAGAAATGATAAAGGGAGGGATGATGACGGGGGGATAAAGACAATTATCCGGAAAATTTGAAAAACGCTATCCCGCAGCAGATAAAATTCAGGAATGCAGAAAAATAAAAAACGGTCTTGAAAGTATTTAATTTTGATCAGGAGCAAAATCCGGCCGAATGTAACAGAAAAAACAACAGACCGGAAAAATATTTTTAATCAGTCACAGGGGGGATAAAATGAACGCGGAGATGTGCAAATGAAAAAAATCGGTTTTCTCGGAGCCGGAAAGATGGCCACTGCCATCGCATCCGGTTTGTTAAAAAATCACCTGTTCCAACCCGATGAAATAGTGGCCGGAGAGATCAATTTATCCGCAGCGGAGGTTTTCACTGTTGAAACCGGCATAGAATGCCTGCCTCCTGAACAGGCGGCGGAAGCCGTGCCGGTACTGATAATTGCGGTAAAACCGCAGCAGCTGACTAAAGCGGTAAAAAGCCTTGCACTGGAAAATAAGTCCATTATCTCCATTGCCGCCGGCATTGATCTTGATACACTGAAAGACCTCACCGGCAGCAGCAGCATTGTCCGGGTTATGCCCAATACTCCGGCCATGTACGGCTGCGGAGTGGCCGCCTACGCCGCGGCTGAAAACTGCGATCCGGAGCTGGTTGAACTGGCTGAAAAAATCTTCAATTCCGTGGGTACGGCTTATCAGGTGGAAGAAAAACTTCTGGATGCGGTTACCGGGTTATCCGGCAGCGGCCCGGCGTATGTTTTCGCATTCATTCAAGCACTGGCTGACGGCGGAGTGGCGGCAGGACTGCCCAGAAATCTCGCCCTGGAAATGGCAACCGGGACCGTCCTCGGTTCAGCGGTCATGGTAAAAGACAGCAAACTTCATCCGGATGTGCTGAAAGATATGGTTACCAGCCCCGCCGGAACCACGTCAAGAGCTTTGGAAGTTCTGGAAAGCGGAGCTTTCACCGCGCTGGTAATGAAGGCAGTCCGCGCCGCGGCTGAACGTTCAGAGGACA
>CASECL010000100.1 GCA_949286445.1 uncultured bacterium
GAAATGTGCCGGGCGATGATCCGCGAACTGGCAAAAACTTCCGTGAAGGTATTGGAGAAAACCGAGGCGGTCAAACTTATCACCGTGGACGAAAACGGACAGAAACGCGCCGCCGGAGCCGTGGCAATCAATGCAGAAAACGGTGAATTGCAGATTTTCCGGGCGGAAAATGTGATTTTCGCAGTCGGCGGTCCGGGCGGAATTTACTCCACCAGCGTTTATCCCAACGTTCACACCGGTGCTATCGGATTGGCGTTGGAGGCGGGAGCCAAGGCGCGCAACCTGCCGGAAAGCCAGTTCGGGTTGGCTTCAATCAAGTTCCGCTGGAATGTGTCCGGTACCTATATGCAGGTGCTTCCCCGCTTCATATCCACTGCGGCGGACGGCAAAAGCGATGAACAGGAATTTCTCATCCCCTATTTCCCGGATTCCGGCACGCTCAACTCCATGGTTTTCCTCAAGGGGTATCAGTGGCCGTTTGACGTGAGAAAGGCGGTTGAGGGTTCATCCATCATCGACCTGCTGGTTTATTATGAGTGCGTGGTGCGCAAACGCCGGGTATTCCTGGATTTCCGTACCAATCCGGCCGGACTGGATTTCAAGACACTCAGCAAAGAAGCCTACGATTATCTGGATAAATCCGGTGCTCTGTTCGGCACGCCGCTCACCCGGCTGGATCACATGAATCCGGGAGCAATCAAACTTTATGAAGAACATGGCATTTCCCTCTTTGCCGAACCGCTGGAAGTCGCCGTCTGCTCACAGCACAACAATGGCGGACTGGCCGGAGATGTCAATTACGAGTCAGAAAACATCTCCCACCTCTTCCCCATCGGCGAAGTAAACGGTTCCCACGGTGTAACCCGTCCCGGCGGTTCAGCACTCAATGCCGGACAGGTTGGCGCTTTCCGCGCAGCGTCTCATATCAGCTCAACTTACAGTGTGCCGACTCTGGATCCGGCCGCGTTTGAAGTTGCGGCGGCAGAGGCAGCGGGTGAAGTGGAACACTTCATTGATCTGGGCAAAGGCGGCGACTGGCGCAAAGAACGCCAGGAATTCCAGCTCCGGATGACCGAATACGGTTCCCACCTGCGCGATCGTGACCAGCTGAAAAAAGCTCTGGAAGCAGCAAAGGCGCAGTATCATAGACTGCTCGAAGACGGATGCCCCGCCAATGCCACTACGGAAGAAAAAGTTGAATCGCTGCGCAATCTTCATCTTGCGCTTTCCTGTGTGGTCTATCTGGATGCCATCCTTTACCAGGTGGAGTCCGGTACCGGTTCACGCGGTTCAGCCATGACGCTTTCTCCGGACGGGAAACGGGTTCATCCCTCCCTGCCGGAAGAGTGGAAACTTCAGGCGGAAAATACCGAATTCCGCAGCAAAGTGCTGGAAAGCACCTATCAGAATGGAAAAGTGCTGAATGCCTGGATGCCTTGCCGTCCGATTCCGCACACTGATGCCTGGTTCGAAACGGTTTGGGCGGAATACCGCCGCAAATACGAAAAACTCTGACCGGGAAAGGCATAAAACGGCCGTTTAACAAACGGAGATAAAAAAATAGATCCGGCGGGGAGCATACCATGTCTCCGTCCGGATTTATTTGTTAGCAAATGAAATTCTGATTTTTTAAAACGCGATAATAACCGCAAGCGCAATAATCACAGCTCCGGCGACTACCGCCAGAGTCAGCGGCAAGGTCAGCTGCACCATCAGCCGGAAACGGTCGCGGGGGGTGAAACGCAGCAGGTCACTCAAACTTGATGCCGGGGCAGTAGATACGTTGCCGCCGCCGCTGTTTTCAGCGCGGCCGCGTTTGGTCAGTTCAACAAAATAGGCAATACGGAGGCGTTCGAGTTTCATAAAATAAGTCTGGCTGCCGTCGTCTTCAAGCGCGTCAAGCTCTTTTATCCGGGCGCGGATAAAATCAGCATAAGCGGAGAGACTTTCTGTATCAGACAATTGTTTTTCCACTGCGGCAAGTTCACAATTCATACGCATGGCCAAATCCTGACGTGAACGCCGGATATCCCTGGCCCGCTGTTCAAAAGCTGAAGCGGTAACTTCAGATATATCGGTATTCTCCACTGATTTGCCCTGATTCGTTCTGACGGAGACGTCCGGTTCAGCCGTAACTGGTTCACGCATCACTCCGGAGGGGTTGCTCATCACCCCGGGAGCAGATGGATTGCGCAGCCGGGAACCGAGGTTGATCAGATTATCACTGATGTAGTCTTTTCTATTCATAATGCTTTAATATAGCCTGTTAAGTGTAAAATAAAAGTGCTGGAGAAAAATTTTTCATGAAAAAACCCCGCGGTGCCATATTCACGTTGGGCTGTCGGCTCAATACAGCAGATACTTCGCTATTGTATTCCAGACTGACCGACGCCGGATATGAACTTATTTCGCCGGACGCGGTCATCCCCGGGCAGGATGTTGATCTTATTATCATAAACAGCTGTGCCATTACTGCCGAAGCAGAAAAGAAAAGCCGGCGTCTGTCACGCAAACTGCGCCGGGAACACCCCGAAGCAGAAATTATCTTTACCGGCTGTGCCGCTGAGATTGCAGATGGTGATAAAAAGGATAAATCCGGGGCGGATTTTGTTGCCGCCAATCCGGCAAAAAGACAGATGCCGTGTTTAAAAAACGCTCCGGAGGCGGGAAAAAGTTTTGATTTAAGCAAGGATGATTTTTTTGAACATAACCACGGGATATTTCCATTCCGGAGCCGGGCTTTCATCAAAATCCAGGAGGGATGTGAAAATTACTGTTCCTACTGCATTGTCCCCTACGTCCGGGGCAAGGAACGTTCCAGAGATTTTGACGAAGTTGTTGCCGACTGCCGGGCCGCAGTGCAAAGCGGTTACGCGGAACTGGTGCTTACCGGAGTGAATACCTGCGCTTATAATTCCGGCGGCAGAAAATTAAATGATCTTCTGGCGGAATTATTGAAAATCCCCGGCCCGTGGCGGATCAGATTAAGCTCAACTGAACCCCATCCGGATAATCTGGCACTATTGGAAGCTATGGCCGCCGGGGGGGAGAAAATCTGCCGTTTTCTGCACCTTTCGTTACAACACGGCAGCGACCGGATCTTAAGGGAAATGAACCGACATTACGATACAGCAGAATATGCCGCCTTTGTCCGGAGAGCAAGAGAACTTATCCCGGACATTCATCTGGGCACCGATATTATCGTGGGATTTCCCGGCGAAAATGAGGAGGACTTTGAAGAAAGTCTGTCTTTTATTGAAAAGATGAAATTTGCCAATATTCACATTTTCACCTATTCCCCCCGCCCGGGAACACCGGCGGCTTCGCGTAAAGACCAGGTGCCGCCGGAAATTGCAAAGCAGCGTTATGCCAGACTGAAACAATTGGCGGACAAAGCAAAAAAAGATTTTGCCGATTCCCAGAAAGGAAAAATTCTGCCGGTGATTTTTGAGGAGATAAATCAACGGAATATGGCAACCGGCTGGAGCGACAATTACCTGCCGGTTGCCATGCCGCAGGGAGAAGTTGAACTGGGGAAAATAGTAAAAATAAAATATTGTCCGGAACAGACATCCTCCGGAAACGGGCTTTCACCTATTTAACCTGGACAGGGAAAAATGAGCGGCGCATTTGAAGTAATTATGCAGAGCGAAGTAAAGCTTCTACTGGATCAATTTGCTTCTGTCATGAAAATACATACCGTTTTTTACAATGCAGACGGACACATGCTTCAAGTGGGCCGCAATGAAAATGTCTGCCGGTACTGCCAGATTATACAGCAGCTCCCCGGCGGACTGGAAAAATGCCGCTCTCTTGACCGCCGCAAACAGGAGGAATGCCGCTGCTGCAAACATCTGATCACTTACCGCTGCCACGCCGGGCTGGGTGAGATAATGGCTCCGGTCACCTTTTCCGGTGAAGTGATTGGATTTATCAGTTTCGGACAATTCCGGGTCACCGGGCAGATGCCCTTATTGCCGTTGAAAAGCACTGCCGCGGAGAAAGAGGATTTAAAGGCCGCATTTGCCCGGCTGCCGGAATTTTCCCGGGAAGAAGTCAAATCACTTGCCGGACTGTGTTCAATATTGCTGGATTATATTGTTACCAAAGAACTTATCCGGATTGAGGGAAACGATTTATGGGAGCGGATAAAGCTGTATATCAAATTGAATTACACCTCCGCTGTATCGCTGTCAATGCTGGCGGAAGCGATGGGAAAAAGCCTGTCCACTGTCAGCAAAACAATCCGCAGCCGGACCGGATGCAGTTTCAAGGAGTTGCTTAATCATCACCGTCTTGAACTTGCAGACAAACTTCTCCAATCCGAAAAACAAATGAATATTGCAGAAATCGCTTTGCACTGCGGTTTTGAGGATCCTTATTATTTTTCCCGGGTTTACCGAAAATACCGCGGCATTCCGCCGAGTGCAGCCCGCCAGAATCAGCCGGGGAAGAAATGACTGTAATAACGGAATAAGATTGGTATTTTCAAATAGAAAATATAAATTGCCGCATTGAGTAATTCCTGCATACATATTATAGAAATATTATTCAGAAATAATATTTTCCATTTTTCGCTCATTTATTCTGTAACTCCGGATTGAAAAAAGATTTTTTGTGATTTATATTTTTACCGCGGGGGATCTGACGTCAAAAAATACAGAGAGCCGTTTTGCAGACACCTATAACAGCAAACACAAGGGGTGGTGTGGTATGACTGATGTGATTACAATTGGTATTTGCTTATTATTCGGTTTTTCGATAGCCTTTGTCGCCTATTTTATTCTCCTGTACAAAATATCCAACCTGACTGAAGCCGTTTCAAAACTGGGAAAAAATATTCAGGCATTGCAGAAATCACTGGAAGACAATGCCCGAAAAGCACCTTTTACCCCCGGAATTTCCGCCGGAACTCAGGCTCCGGCACAAACTGCAACGGATACTGCAACGCCCTCCACAACCAAAAACACCAGCACAAAGAACATCTCTTCTCCGGTAGAAGCATGTCAGAATTCAACTGTCAGTGCAGCAGTTATTACTGCACCGGTCCCGGGCACAGGCAATAACAGCACTGCCGTAACACCGGCTTTGAAAGATCCCAAAGCTGCCTTGGCTAAGGCAGCTTCAACTTCCGTCAGGCCCGCAAGTAACCGCAGTGTACCGGAAGACACCCGTCTGGAAAAGGTACTGATTGCTGTTTGGAACTGGATTTGCGTGGGAGAAGAATACCGCACTGCCGGAATTACCGCGGAATATGCGGTCGCCACCACCTGGCTGATACGCTTCGGAATTATAGCACTGCTGACCGGAATCGGATTTTTCCTGAAATATTCGATTGACCGCAACTGGGTCATTCCTGAAGTCCGGGTGATTTCAATGCTGATCGCCGGTTTGGCAATGACGGTATCAGGGATACGTTACTCCACCGGCAAATACCGGAGATTTTTTATTGCGCTGCTCGGCGGCGGTTTTGTAGTTCTGTACTTGAGTATTACGGCGGCCTATTCGCTTTATGCACTGATTGGTGTGACAATCGCGTTCATTATGATGATACTGATAACAGCTGGAGCGATGGTTTCCGCAGTACGGGTTAACGCTATGCTCCCTGCCCTGCTGGGATGTGTCGGCGGATATCTGACGCCGGTTTTTATCAATACCGGTTCACGGAATCTGGTTGGACTGCTGATATATTTTGCGATTATTTCTGCAGGCACATTGTTTATTGCCTGGCGGAAGGACTGGACACTGCTGCACCTTGCCGCTCTGCTCCTCTGCGTAATAATCGGCGGGACGGCACATGTCAGTCTGGCAAACAGTCAAAATGCTTTGGCGGCAGTAGGATTACTGTGTGTGCTCTATCTGATTTTTTCTCTCCCGCCGCTGCTGCGTGCGGATAAAAAGAATTTTTCCTTATTGGATATGTTTATGCTGCTGGGAAATGTGGTATTCTTCTTTTTTACCGCCATTTCCAGCGCGAATTTCAGAAAGGATATTGAACTGCCTGCAATGGCGGCTCTGTATGTTACAGCAGTATCTGTGCTTGAATTGAAATGGGTGTTCCGGCGGATGCCGGAAGAACAATTGCTGAAAAATTTTCTGCTGCTGATTTTCTCCTTTTCCGTCTCTCTGACCGCCGCACTGCTTCTGGGGGGGGAATGGCTTTGTTTCTCCTGGTCAATAATGGCATTTCTGATGATTTTCATATCCAGACGGATCTCTTCCAGCGTTCTCCTGCTCCTGGGGGTAATCCTTTATCTGGTGAACTTTGTACATATAATATCCGCGGCAGAATGGCACTGGACATTTACCGACCGGCTGCTATCGACTGGAGTATATATTTTGTCAATGGCGGCGGCAGGCATTTTTCTGAACCGCACAGGTGAACCTGAAAAATCCCCCGGAAAATTCAATTTTACGCCATGGTTGCCAAATGCGTTTCTCAGTCTGGCGGGAATATATTTCTTCTTTTATTCCAGCAATGAAATCTACCGTTTTTTGAGATCCTCGCTTTATGCGTTCCGGATCGGCGGTATTTCGGTCTGGTGGGCAATTCTGGCTATATCAATGCTGATTTACGGCATTGCTAAAAATCTTAAAGTATTACGGTTCTCTGCAGTGGGATTATTCACGCTGTGCACACTCAAAGTATTTCTCGTTGATCTGGCTGAACTTGATCAATTATGGCGGATAACAGCTTCCGTTGCCGTAGGATTGTTTATTCTCGGCGGAGCATTACTGTACATCCGCTTCAAAGATAAATTTTACGATTTACAGGCCGGGGAAAAACATTGATCTTTCCGGATACGGTGTTACAGTAAAAGCGCGCCTGTTTCCACCCCCAATGGCATAATTTTTTGACAAGGCAAATATAATGTCATTTTTTCAGCATAGTCAGCACCAGATATTAGCGTAAAATTCTATTGTTCTACCTGAAAACATTTATCTTTCTTTATTTTCCGGATAAAAACAATTTTTTTTAATTAAAATGAAGATAACAGCTTGAAATCTTCATTTTTCAGTGTACTTTTTGGAAAAAATACACTAATTATCAGCTAAAAAAAGAAAGAACTCTCAATATGTACAAGCTTCGTTTCCGCCAGATCCATCTTGATTTTCATACCTCACCGGACATTCCCGATATCGGAATAAAATTTGATAAAAAACAGTGGCAGGAACGTTTGCAGAAAGCGCATGTTGACTCCATTACCTGTTTTTCCTCCTGCCATCACGGACTGAGTTATCATCCGACCAAAGTCGGCATGATGCACCCCCATTTGAAGTTCAATCTGCTCCGGGCACAGCTGGATGCGTGCAAGGAAATTAATGTAAATGTGCCGGTATATCTGACCGCAGGAGTGAATAATTATGCGGCATCAATCCATCCGGAATGGCGCGAAATCAACAGCGACGGAACTTACGCCGGCTGGGTGAAAAGTCCACTGCAGCCAGGTTTCATGAAGATGTGTTTCAATACGCCATACCTTGATTATCTGTGTGACATGATCCGGGAAACGGTAACCATGTTTCCGGAAGCGGACGGAATTTTCCTTGACATTATTTCCCAGGGGCCGTGCTGCTGCCCCTGGTGTTTGCAAAGTATGTACCGTGATGGCTTCGAC
>CASECL010000101.1 GCA_949286445.1 uncultured bacterium
AAACGGACTTATGAGGCAGTAAAGAGTATAGATCCGGATATGCCGATTTTCCATAACAGCGGCAATATCCGTTTCGGAGATCAGGAAATTCTGCCTTATTTCAGCCATTTGGAATTGGAATCGCTGCCGACCGGCGGCTGGGGTTATGACCATTACCCGATGACTGCGGCATACAGCCGCAACCTGGGATTTGATTTTCTCGGCATGACGGGCAAATTTCATAAAACCTGGGGAGAATTCGGCGGCTTTAAACATCCCAATGCACTCCGTTACGAATGTGCGGCCATGATTGCCAACAACTCCAAATGCAGCGTGGGTGACCAGCTGCATCCGGAGGGCGAACTTGATGAAAGCACCTACGATATTATTGGAGAAGCCTACTCTTACGTTGAACGCTGTGAACCATGGTGCAAAGATGCCGTAAGCGCAGCACAAATCGCTATTCTGGCAGATGAAAATGAAGCACATAAACAAAACAGCAATGTGGGAGCATCCCGTTTACTGCTGGAGCTTCATCTGCCGTTTGACTTTGTGGATTCCAGTATGGATTTCGGCAAGTACAAGTGCCTGATTGTTGCGGATGAAACCGGACTGACACCGGAACTTCAAACCAAGCTTAAATCATTTATTGCCCGGGGCGGAAAAGTTGTTTTTGCCGGAGACAGTATTTTTGACCTGGAAAGCGGCAAACCGGCATTTGATATCCAGGCTGAATTCGGTGAACGTTCACCGTTCTGCCCGGACTTTATCAAGTGCTCGGAAGATATGGTATCGTTTGTAAAAACGCCGTTTGTCATGCGTCTGCCGTCACGCCGTATGAAAGTCACCGGCGGTAAATCTCTCGGCGAAATTTACGACCCGTATTTCAATCGCAACGTCCGCCGCTTCTGTTCCCATCAGTTTGCTCCGCACACTGGAAAACCCTCAGGGTATGATGCGGGGGTAATCAGCGGAAATATTTTGTATTTTGCCCATCCGGTATTCACACTTTACCGCAGTACCGGAGCGGTAATACTGCAAAAGTACGTTGAAAAAGCGTTGGAATTATTTTTAGGCGATGATCGTCAGGTTATTACGGAAAACTTCCCGTCAACCGGACGGATTACTCTGGTGAAACAGCCAGAGGAAAAGCGGTATATTCTGCATGTACTGTACGCCAACACTATTCTGCGCGGCGGAGATATGGAATTTCCCAACTTCCAGCATCATGCCACCCCGACTGAAGTTATAGAAGAACTCCTGCCGCTGCGCAATGTTTCAATCAGCGTAAAGGTTGCGGAATCGGTTTCTTCAGTTAAACTGGAACCGGAAGGCCGTTCTATCCCATTCAAATATCATGATGGCAGAATTGAGTTTACCATTGATGAATTTTCCTGCCATACCATGGCGATAATCAGCTGATATTGTATTCATTGTTGCAAGGGAGGATATATGACGCGGATAAAGCTGTTATTTTCGGCGGCGTTGCTGCATTGTCTGGCAGCAGTGACAGCCGGCGGAGAAGAGCTTTGTCCGCAACATTTACGGCTTGATTTTTCCACTGATAAAGTGACCGCCGGAAGTACATCTCCCGGGTATGGCTTTCAAGCTGCGGCAAAAAAATACGGGAAAAAACTGGATTTACAATTCACCCGTACGACAGAAGAAAGCGGCACTATATCGCTGCCGGTTCCGGAATCGATTGATATACTGTTTGCATGTATCAGAATGAATTTCCTGTTTTTTCTGATGCAAAGCAAAGGTTTTTCCGTAGCTATGTGATTAAAGAAATAAAATCTCCCTGGCACAGCTTTCAGCGTCCGGAAATCCTGCAACTATTAAGTATGACATCATTTTTCGCGCCGGAAAACGGTCTTTTACGTTTTGCGGGGAAATGGGTGTTGCGGAGAAAATCAAAAAGTGAAATTGAAGATATTCTCTTTTATTATTCCTGTGTTGTTAGATATTTAACGATTCGGGTAACTCAATGGATGCAGTTTCATACCGGCGTTACAAACCGTCCTACGAATTTATTAACCTCAATCGTGAGCTTTGCTTTCATGTCCGGATGCGTTTAAAGTACTACAAGGGTTTTGTTGATAAAACCAGCCCATCCAAACTGACTGTAAAACTTCCTCCCTACGCTCCCGAACTTATGACTGAACTGCGCCTAAACTATCCTGTAATGACACGCGGTTTAGCCAAAACATCTGAAAAAGCTGAATTGAGAAAAACAGTGAATGAGTTCCGGAAATTTTTCACCAAGCTGGAAAATTTGAAACTTGACGATACGCCGGAAACCGTCATTTCTCTGCTCGGAAAACCGGATTATGCTCAAACCTACCATTACAGCAATTCTGCGTCTCCAAGCAATCAACAACGGGTATTCAAATATTCTTTTCTGAAGAAAGAAAAAAATGCCGACAGCGAAATAGATATTGAAATATCCCTGATATTTGATTTTGTTCCGCAATCAGACAGCTGGAAGCTCTCAAGAATATAT
>CASECL010000102.1 GCA_949286445.1 uncultured bacterium
AAAAGATGGTGGAAACCAGTGACGAGTGGATTCGCACCCGCACCGGTATAGAGGAACGTCATATTGCCTCGGAGAAGCAGGCATCCAGCGATCTTGCGCTTGAAGCATCTAAAAAGGCACTGGAAAGCGCAGGAATAAAGGGTGCAGATCTTGATTTTATTATTGTAGCGACGATTACACCTGACCATGTTTTTCCGGCTACCGGATGTATTCTGCAGCGTCATCTCGGGGCAGACAAGGCATTTTGCTTTGATCTTGAAGCTGCCTGTTCCGGGTTGCTCTATTCATTGCAGGTGGCCAATTCACTGCTTAAGGCCAATCCGGCCTACCGCCGTGGACTGGTCGTCGGCTCGGAAAAACTCTCTTGCCTGGTCAATTGGGAAGACCGTAATACCTGTGTGCTCTTCGGTGACGGTGCCGGAGCCATTGTGTTGGAAAAAACCGACGATGGTGAACCGGACAGTCTGATTGCCGCGGATCTGCACAGTGACGGATCCTACACCGACATTCTTGCATTGCCTGCCGGCGGCAGCCGTCATCCTGCCAGCGAGGATACGGTGGAAGATAAGCTGCATACTATTTATATGGCCGGCAAAGATGTTTTCAAACAGGCCGTACCCGGCATGGTCAGCTCCAGCCGCAAAGTTATGGAGGACGCCGGTATTTCCTCTGCTGATGTGAATATTGTTTTGCCGCATCAGGCTAACTACCGGATCATCAGCGCAGTAGCGCAGCGTCTGGAGATT
This sequence comes from uncultured bacterium, assembly GCA_949286445.1. GTDB lineage: Bacteria > Verrucomicrobiota > Lentisphaeria > Victivallales > Victivallaceae > CASECL01. The sequence continues at coordinate 747 of CASECL010000102.1, forward strand.
GAGGAAGACCGGGTATTTATGAATATTCAGAAATATGGCAATACCTCGGCGGCGTCAATTGGAATTTGCTTTGATGAAGCGGTCAGATCCGGCAGGATCAAACGCGGTGATTATGTGCTGCTTACTGCTTTCGGCGGCGGTTTGACCTGGGGCGCAATGCTGTTGAAGTATTGATACTGTATAAATCTTGTTTTTGGGAGAAGAGTGTGATTTGCGACACACTTCTGCGGAGATTGTAATTAAACACAAACAAATAAATATAATAAAATCGGAAAAAACCCGGAAGGAGAAAAATGGGCGAAACCGACGGTCGATGTTTTCAAAACAGCCTGGAGGTGGATAGGTATATAGGCAAGGCTGATGTGTTGGTGGAGGCAATGCCGTATATACAGAAATTCCGCAATGCCATAGTGGTGGTGAAGTTTGGCGGAAGCTCGATGGAAAATCCTGATCTTGTGCGTAGCACTATGAGGGATATTGTGCTTATGGAGTGCATCGGTATGCGGCCGGTGGTGGTTCATGGCGGCGGCAAAGCAATATCGGCTGAGCTGAAACGTCAAAACATACCGGTAAAGTTTATCAACGGGCTGCGTTATACCTGTGAGCGTACGATAAAGGTCGTGGATGATGTGCTGCACAATGAAGTCAATCATAACTTGGTGGATTTGGGATTGGCTGCCGGTGGAAATACTGTTAAACTGTCCGGAAAAGATATTTTAGTGGCGGAGAAAATTCTCTCTGTCAATCCGGAGACAGGTGAAAAGTCTGATGTCGGCTTTGTCGGCGATGTGGTCAGGGTGAACAGTGCGATCATTTTAAATCTGCTTGAAGAGGGCAAGATTCCGGTTATCACTCCTTTGGGGACAGGAAAAGACGGCAAAATTTACAATATCAATGCCGATGTAGCCGCCTGTAAAGTAGCTGAGGCACTCCGGGCGAGAAAACTGGTATTTATGAGCGATGTTCCCGGTGTTATGCGCGATCCGTCAGATGAAAGTACCGTCATTCCGACGATTCGCACCGATGAAATACCCGGACTGATTTCAGAAAAGGTTCTTTCCGGAGGCATGCTGCCCAAGATCGCCAGCTGCGTGCACGCGCTGGAGAGCGGCATTAATAAGGTGCATATGATTGACGGGCGTCAGCGTCATTCGCTGCTGCTGGAACTCTTTACTGACCACGGTGTCGGAACACAAATTATACGGCCGGATTCGATATGAGCAATATAATACTTGGAGGAGTGAAGCATTCCGGCAAGTCCACGCAGGGAAAAATGCTGGCAATGATGCGTTCGCTGAGCTTTGTCGATACCGATGAGTATTTGGAGGCACTCCATGCGGAGCGTACCGGCAAGGAGCAGCGTTGCCGTGAGATATATCAGGAATACGGGGGGGATTATTTCCGTAAACTTGAGGCAGAGGCGTTGGAACAGATCGCCAGAGATGATGACGAGGATAAGGTAATTGCTATCGGCGGTGGAACTGCTGATAATCCTTATATACCGGATGATTTCTGGGATGACTTCGGGGTATTTATTTTTCTGGATGTAGCACCTCAGGTGGCATTTGACCGGATTGTGGAAATGGGGTTGCCTCCGTTTCTTGATCCGGCGGAACCCTATGCGGATTTTCTCAAGATTTACCGCCGCCGCCGGGAGCGTTATCTGGAGTTGGCCGACTATGTGCTGGAAATTCCGGAAGAGGTGCCGGCAGAAGAAGTGGCTGAAAAAATACGGAAAATAGCAGACGAAATATGAGTTCGGATACTTTTGGTGAAGTTTTGCGGGTCACCACATTTGGTGAGTCACATGGTGCGGCTTTGGGGGCGGTGCTGGACGGAGTTCCGGCCGGCATCCCTATCGACGTGGACTTCATCCGGAGTGAACTTGCCCGGCGCCGTCCCGGGCAGTCAAACCTGACAACCCGGAGAAATGAAAGCGACGAACCGGAAGTGCTTTCCGGGGTTTTTGAGGGCGTAAGTACCGGTACTCCGCTGGCAATACTGATACGCAATTCTGACTTCAGAAGTAAAGATTACAGCAATATTGCCGGTATTTTCCGCCCCGGTCATGCGGATTACGGCTATTTTGCCAAATATGGCATACGGGATTACCGCGGCGGCGGCCGTTCTTCCGGCCGGGAGACCGCGGCGAGAGTAGCGGCAGGGGCA